>NZ_JBHWBS010000001.1:0-4304 GCF_042735655.1 Streptomyces sp. NPDC059567
CAGGAGGAGATCCTGTGCATGGCGTTCGCCGAGGTCCTCGGTCTTGCCGAGGTCGGCGTCGACGACGACTTCTTCGAGCTGGGCGGCCACTCGCTGCTCGCGGTGCGCCTGGTCAGCCGGATCCGCGCGGTCCTGGGCGTCGAGGTCGAGATCCGCGCGCTCTTCGAAGCCCCGACGGTCGCGGGCCTGGCGGAGCAGCTGGCGGGTGCCCGTGCGGCACGGGCCGCGCTGACGGCCATGGAGCGTCCTGAGCGGCTTCCGCTCTCGTACGGGCAGCGCCGGCTCTGGATCATCAACCAGATGGACGGGCCGAGCCCCACCTACAACATCCCGGTGGCCGCCCGGCTCGCCGGAGCGGTGGACGCCGACGCGATGGGCGCGGCCTTCCGCGACCTGCTCGGGCGCCACGAGGTGCTGCGGACCGTCTTCGCGGTCGCCGACGGTGAGCCGTACCAGCGGATAGTCGACATCGACGTGCTCGACTGGGAGCTGACCGTCGCCGACGTCGAGCCGGACGCCCTGGCCGACGCGGTGGCGGAGGCGAAGGCGTACACCTTCGACCTCGCGGCCGAAGTCCCCGTCCGAGCCTGGCTGTTCAGGGCCGGTCCCGAGGAGCACGTCCTCGTCGTCGTGGTCCACCACATCGCCAGTGACGGCTGGTCGTGGGCGCCGCTCGCCCGCGACGTGTCCACCGCCTACGAGGCCCGCAGCGCGGGCCGGGCGCCGCAGTGGACGCCGCTGCCGGTCCAGTACGCGGACTACGCGCTGTGGCAGCGCGAGGTGCTCGGCGACAGCCAGGACCCGCAGAGCCTGATCTCCCAGCAGGTCGCCTACTGGCGCGAGACGCTGGCCGGCCTGCCGGAGGAGCTGGAGCTGCCGTTCGACCGGACGCGTCCGGCGATCGCCTCGCACCGGGGCCACCGGGTCCCGCTGGACATCCCGGCGGACGTCCACGCGAGGCTGGCGGAGCTGGCGCGGGCCGAGGGCGTGACGATGTTCATGGTGCTGCACGGCGCCCTGTCCGTCCTGCTCTCCCGGATCGGCGCGGGCACCGACGTTCCGATCGGCTCCGCGATCGCGGGCCGCACGGACGAGGCCCTCGACGACCTGATCGGCTACTTCGTCAACACCTTCGTCCTGCGTACCGACCTGGCAGGGGACCCGACGTTCCGGGAGGTTCTCGAGCGAGTACGGGAAGCGGGTCTCGGAGCGTTCGCACACCCTGACGTGCCCTTCGAGAGGCTGGTCGAGGAGCTGTCCCCGACCCGCTCGATGGCCCGTCACCCGCTGTTCCAGGTCATGCTGCTCCTGCAGAACAACGAGCAGGCGGTGCTCGATCTGGAGGGCGTGGACGCCCGGCGCGGGGCTCCGGCGGCGCGGACCGTCGGGGCCCGTCCCGAGGCGGTCGTCAAGTTCGACCTGGACGTCAGCGTCGCCGAGCTGTACGACGCAGAGGGCGCCCCGGCTGGGATGCGCGGCTCGCTCGTCGCCGCGGCCGACCTGTTCGACCCCGAGTCGGTCGAGCGGATCGCCGAGCGGCTGAGCCGGGTGCTCGCGACGCTCGCCGCCGACCCGGGGATCCGCCTCGGCGAGGTGGACGTCCTCGGCGAGGACGAGCGGGTGCGGATGCTCACCGAGTGGAACGCGACCGAGGCCGAGGTGCCGGACGCGACGGTCGTCGAGCTGTTCGAGGCGCAGGTTGCCCGTACGCCCGACGTGGTCGCCCTGGTCCACGGCGACGTGGAGCTGACCTACGCCGAGCTGGACGCAAGGGCCAACCGGCTCGCGCGCTACCTCGCCGGCCGGGGCGTCGGCCCGGAGTCGGTCGTCGCGGCGGTCTTCGAGCGCACGGTGGACCTGGTGGTCGCCCTGCTCGGCGTGATCAAGTCGGGCGCTGCGTACCTGCCGATCGACCCGGCCTACCCCGCCGACCGGATCGCGTACGTCACCGCCGACTCCGGCGCGATGTGCGTGCTCACCAGCGAGGAGCTGGACGCCCGCCCGGCGGAGCCCGGGCACCGCCCGCAGGTGCCCGTGCTCCTGCTGGACGGCGCGGAGGTCGCGGAGGGGCTCGCCGGCCTCGCGGACGGGCCGCTGGCCGACGGCGAGCGCACGGCGGCGCTCCGGCCGGAGCACCCGATGTGGGTCATCTACACCTCGGGGTCCACCGGGCGTCCGAAGGGAGTGCTCGTCGAGCACCGCGCGATCGTGAACTTCCTGAGCGCGATGCAGGACCAGTTCGCGCTCGGCGCGGACGACCGGCTCCTGGCGGTCAGCACCCACGGCTGCGACATGGCCGGCTTCGAGTTCTATCTGCCGTTCCTCAACGGGGCGCGGATGGTGCTCGCCTCACAGGAGCAGGTGCTCGACCCGTGGGCGCTGCGCTCCCTGATCCGTACCACCGGCGCCAACATCGTCCACGCGACGCCGAGTCTGTGGCGCGGTCTGATCGCCGACGCCGACGACCCGGTCGATTGGGCGGGGGTGCGCGCCATGATCGGTGCGGAGGCGTTGCCGAGCGACCTGGCCCGCACGCTCCTCGCCAGGACGCCCACGCTGACCAACCTGTACGGTCCGACCGAGACCACCGTCTGGTCGACCGCCAAGGAGCTGGCAGGGGAGGGGGCCGACGCGACGTCGATCGGCGGTCCGATCGGCAACACCCAGGTGTACGTGCTCGACGAGACCCTCGCCCCGGTTCCGCCGGGCGTGGCCGGCGAGCTGTACATCGGGGGCAAGAGCGTCGCGCGCGGCTACCTGGGCCGTCCGGACCTGACGGCAGGCCGTTTCGTGGCCGGCCCGTTCGGGGAGCCCGGGGGGCGGATCTACCGCACCGGTGACGTGGTGCGGTGGACCTCCGACGGGGAGCTGCAGTACGTGGGGCGCTCCGACGACCAGGTCAAGATCCGGGGCTTCCGCGTCGAACTGGGGGAGATCGAGTCCGCGTTGGCCTCGCATCCCTCGGTCGGCCAGGCCGTGGCCCTGGTCCGCGAGGACACCCCGGGCGACCAGCGCCTGGTGGCGTACGTGGTGCCGAACCGGGCTGCGGCCGCGCAGGAGGAGCCGGAGGCGGCGGCCGACCGGATCGCCCAGGAGGCGCGGGGCCTGGCCCAGGACCGGCTGCCCGGCTACATGGTGCCGTCGGCGGTGGTCGTCATCGACCGGCTGCCGCTGATGCCGAACGGGAAGCTGGACCGCAAGGCCCTGCCCGTCCCGGAGGGCGGCCCTGTGGCCGAGGCGGCGAACTGGGCGGTGACGTCGTTCGAGGACAACATGTGCGAGGCGTTCGCACAGGTCCTCGGGGTGCCCGACGTGGGCGTCGACGACGACTTCTTCGCGCTCGGCGGGCACTCGCTGCTCGCGGTGCGGCTGGTGGAGGCGCTGCGGGAGCGGGGCGTGTCGATCGCGGTGCGCGACCTGTTCGCGGCGCCGAGCGTCGGCGAGCTGATGAAGCGGATGAGCCTCTCCTCGATCCGCGACGCGCTCGACGTACTGCTGCCGATCCGGGAGCAGGGCAGCGAGCCGCCGTTCTTCTTCATCCACCCGGCGGGCGGCCTGAGCTGGTGCTACATGCCGATGGCGCGACACGTACCGGCGGAGATCCCGCTGTACGGTCTGCAGTCCCGCGGCCTGGACGGTACGTCCGAACTCGCCGGCTCCGTACCGGAGATGGCGGCGGAGTACATCGAGCGGATCCGCTCGGTGCAGGCGAGCGGCCCCTACCGGCTGCTCGGCTGGTCCTACGGAGGGGCGGTCGCCCACGAGATGGCCGTCCAGCTGCAGGCGGCGGGCGACGAGGTCTCGGCGCTGGTCATCCTCGACCAGTACCCGTGGCAGCGTCGGGACGGCGAGGCCGTTGACCACGCCGACGAGAGCGAGGTCGACCTGGACGCCAAGGTCGACCGGCTGATCGAGGTCGTACGCCGGGAGGCGGGAGGCGCCCTCGGTGCGGCCACCGAGGAGGAGTACCGGACGTTCGCCCGGATCCTCCAGAACCACCGGACGATCCGGGCCGACCACGAGCACGGGCGCTTCGACGGAGACGCCCTGCTGATCGTGGCGGAGCAGAGCAAGCCGGAGGGCGAGGCCACCGGCGAGCTCTGGAAGCCCTACATCACGGGTGAGATCACGGAGACCGGTGTTCCGTGCACCCACTACGAGATGGCCAAGCCCGAGACGCTGGCCGACGTATGGACCGCGGTGGCCGCCTGGCTGGCCCAGCGGTAGCACGAAGGGGGGCGCGGGGCGGGGGGCCGCGCTCCCCCCCACGCCCCCCCACCCGCGCGCGGCCACGCGCGCCGAGC
>NZ_JBHWBS010000001.1:4314-53566 GCF_042735655.1 Streptomyces sp. NPDC059567
TGGCGCGGCGGCGCGCGCCGCTGCGCCCCCCTCGCGCCCGGGGGGGGGGGCCCCGCGCGCGCCCCCACCCCCCGCCCCCCGCCCCCGGAACGAGCGGGGTCTCCGCTCGCGCAGGCAAGGCACGACTACGAAGGCCCTGAAGACACAGGCCCTGCGGGTCCAAGCCCCCGAACAGCCCGACGGCCCACTGCCCGATGGTTCCACGACCCCGGGCGCCGACGGCTCGACCACTCAGTTCGGTTCGGGGGCGATTCAGCGACCCCACATCAATCCGTTCCTGGCGACAGAAGGCGTATTTCCCATGTCTATCGCGATCCCCTCCTCGACCACCTCCAACTCCTCGACCCCCTCGACCCCCTCGACCGCCTCCACCTCCGAGCCGGAGCACCGCGCCGGCACCACCCGGCCGTGCGGCGAGGCGCCGCAGGCCGAGGCTCCGGCTCCCGAGGCCGTCGCCCCGGCGCCGTCCGCGCCGTCCGGCGAGGCCGCATCGCTGCCGATCGCCGCCCCAGCCCTCGACGCCATCGCCGTCGCCGAGATCCGGCGCAAGGTGATCCTCGACGCCCTCGACCCGGGCCCGCGCCCCGGCACGGCCGCCAAGCCGAGCCGCCGCAGATTCCTCTCCCGCGTCAAGGCCTTCTACGCGCAGGAGGTCATCCACGACGCCCCGAAGCCGGAGAACAACGGCTGACGGGCGGGCCTTTCGCCACACCGACCCGGGGCCTCTCGACAAGGGACTTCCCTGGGCGACAGAAAGCGCAGAACCCACATGCCCATGGTGACAACCACGACCACTCCGACGCCCTTCCAGCCGCTTTCCGAGGCGGCCGTCTCCACCATCCGCGGCGGCCCCGAGCGCCTTGTGCGCACAACGCGAAACCCACACCCGAACCCGGATACCTGCGCCTACACGTTCGGCGCGCCGGCTCCACCTGCTCGGGGACGAACCCACCCCGCACTCCGCCCGCGCCTCCGCACGGGGGCCGGCAACGGCACCCCACTCCACCGCAACGCGTCCGCGGCGGCCGTCCTTCAGGCCGCCGCACCGCCTACCGATCGGACGGAAAGGGCTCTCACACCCACAAGCGAGGAGTTTTCTCCATGGCCCTCATAGGCGGCCCAAGACTTACCTCCGGAAACAATCTCGACAAAGACAGGATGAGCCGCCAGAAGATCAGGCCGGGCACGCTGCGGCGCATCGTCCCGTACGCCGTTCGCTACCGGAAGCAGCTGGCGGTCCTGGTCCTCGCGAGCATCGCCTGCGGCGCGATCACCGCCGCCAGCCCGCTGATGCTGAAATTCATGATCGACGACGGCATCGTGCCGAAGAAGTTCGAGATCGTCGTGATGCTGGCCTTCGGCATCGTGCTGCTGGCCCTGATGGAGTCGTTCGTCCTCTACGTCGAGGCCCGCTGTTCGGGCAGGATCGGCGAGGGACTCGTCTACGACCTGCGGACCGAGGTCTTCGAGCATGTGCAGCGGCAACCTCTCGCCTTCTTCTCGCGGGTGCAGACGGGAGCGCTCGTCAGCAGGCTCAACACGGACATCGCCGGAACCAGGCAGGCGATCACCTCACTGCTGACACAGGCGGTCTCGGCGCTCCTGACCCTGGCCATCGTCGTGAGCACGATGATCTACCTGTCGTGGGAGATCACCCTCGTCGCCCTGGCGATGGTGCCGCTGTTCCTCTTCCCGGCCCGCATCATCGGCCGCAAGCTCCAGCGGCTGACCCGCGAGCGGATGAACCTCGACGGCGAGATGGGCTCGATGATGAGCGAGCGCTTCAACGTCTCGGGCGCGGAGCTCGCCAAGCTGTACGGCCGGCCGGCCTCGGAGGCGGCGCTCTTCGAGGAGAAGGCGGGCCGCGTCCGCGACATCACCGCGCTGAACGTCGTGCACGGCCGGATGTTCTTCATCGTCATCACGGTCCTCACCTCGATGACGACGGCGATCGTGTACGGCTTCGGCGGAAACCTGGTGATCGCCGGAACGCTCCAGATCGGCACGCTCGTCGCGATGGTGACGCTGTTGTTCCGGATGTACGGACCGATCAACCAGCTCTCCGGCCTGCAGATCCAGGTGCTGACGGTGCTCGTCAGCTTCGACCGGATCTTCGAGATCCTGGACTTGAAGCCCCTCGTCGCCGAGAAGCCCGGCGCGCACGCGCTCCGCTCCGTAGGAGAGGAGCAGGCCGGGGGCGCGGACGCCGGGGCCGGTGGTCTGGAGGTCGAGTTCGACCGGGTCTCGTTCCGCTACCCGACCGCCGAGGAGGTCTCGTTGGCCTCCCTGGAACCGATCGCGCTGCGCGAGCGGGACCGGAGCGACAGCGCCTGGATCCTCAAGGAGCTGAGCTTCACCGCTCCGGCCGGACAGCTGACGGCACTCGTCGGCCCCTCCGGCGCCGGCAAGACCACGATCACCCAGCTGGTGCCCCGGCTGTACGAGGCGACCTCCGGCACCGTCCGGGTCGGTGGCCACGATGTGCGGGACGTGACGCTCCAGTCCCTGAGCGAGACGGTGGGCGTGGTCAGCCAGGAGACGCACATGTTCCACGACACGATCCGCGCCAACCTCCTCTACGCGCGCCCCGATGCGACCGAGGAGGAGGTGGTCGAGGCTTGCAGGGCGGCGCTGATCTGGGGTTCGATCTCGGCCTTGCCGAACGGTCTGGACACCGTCGTCGGTGACCGCGGGCACCGGCTGTCGGGCGGCGAGAAGCAGCGGATCGCCCTGGCGCGGCTGCTGCTCAAGTCGCCCCCGATCGTGGTCCTCGACGAGGCCACCGCGCATCTGGACTCGGAGTCGGAGGCCGCGATCCAGCGGGCCCTCAAGGGCGCGCTGGCTGGTCGTACGTCGCTTGTGATCGCACACCGCCTCTCCACCATCCGGGAGGCCGACCAGATCCTGGTCGTCGACGCGGGCCGCATTCGTGAACGAGGCACGCACGAGGAATTGTTGGCACAGGGGGGCCAGTACGCATCGCTCTACCACACGCAGTTCAAGGAGCAGGAGGCGGAATCTGACATACAGCGATCGGCCTGACGCGGTTTCCATGAATTCCGTGGATACTCCCACGTGGGCACAGCGTGCCCGCCGACGAGCAACGTGGCCGGCCTGCTACTAGGCAGAGCGTCTTTTGGCAAGAGGCTCAGGGGTGTTCAACTGACGCGCAGTCGCGGTTGAACACCCCCGCACGCCCTGCGTGGTCCGTTGGTCGCAGCCGATGTGGCGCACAGCCCGAGGGGTGTTGTCGGCTCGATGCGAAGCGAGTCATAGTGAATCGCCGCGGACCCGTGGCACTCCGCGAGATCTGAATTGTGGATCGCGTACGTGTGGAATTCCTGCACCTGGCCCATGGGTGTGGTCACCGGCGTGATCAGAGTTGTTCGCCTGAGAAAGGACAGTGTGGTGACGAATCCGTTCGACGACCCCAATGCCAGCTACCTGGTCCTCGTAAACGACGAGGGGCAGCACTCCCTCTGGCCCGTCTTCGTGGATGTGCCCGAGGGCTGGAATTCCGTGTACGGCGAGGCGAGCCGGGAGGACTGCCTCGCCTTCATAGAGAAGTCCTGGACCGACATGCGCCCCAAGAGCCTTATCGAGGCCATGGCCGGCAAGTAGTCCGGCATCACAGCACGCACACCTCGGCCCGAAGACGGTGACGACCGTCCTCGGGCCGAGGCGTGCGCGCGTGGCGGGCGCTCAGCTCGCAACGGCCCTGTGTGCGAGGCCGGTCGGGCCGGCGAGCACGGTGGAGATCAGGCCCGGCTCGACGTTCCCGCCGGACAGCAGAACTCCGATGTCGGTGCCCCGGCCCGGCCCGGACGCGTACTCGAGCGCTCCGGCCAGTGCGGTCGCGGCCGCCGGCTCGACGAGCAGCCGGGCCCGCAGCAGCGCGGCGCGCAGGCCGTCGGTGATCGCTTCCTCGGAAACGGTCAGCACCCGCTCGGCGACGGGGGAGGCGAGGGCGAAGGGAAGAGCGCCGATACGGTCGGGGCGCAGCCCGTCGGCGATGGTGGGCAGGGTGTCCACCGTGACCGGCACGCCCGCGCGCAGCGCCGCGGTGAAGGCGGGCACGGCCTCCGGCTCCGCGCCGACGACGGCCGCCCCGTGCCCGGACGAGGCCAGGCAGGCACCCGCGAGGGCGCTGCCCCCGCCGACGGGGACGACGACGGTGTCCAGGCGGACGCCCTCCGCGGCGGCCTGGTCGAGCAGTTCGGCCGTGGCGGTTCCCTGGCCGACGACGACCTGCGGGTTCTCGTAGGGGTCGACGACGTCGTAGCCGTGCAGCTCCCGAAGGTCCTCGACGGCGGTGACGCGCTCGGCGAGTGTCGTCCCCGCGAACACCACCTGCGCGCCGGCCTCCCGGATACGCCGGACCTTGGCGGGGGGCGCGTCGGACGGCAGCACGATCAGGGTGGGCAGTGCGTGCGCGCGGGCCGCGAGGGACACCGCGATCGCGTGGTTGCCGGTGCTCTGGGCCACCACACCCCGACTACCGGCGACGGCCAGTTCCTCGACGGCGAGAAGCGCGCCGCGAACCTTGAAGGACCCGCCGCGCTGGAGGTTCTCGGCCTTCAGCCACAGCCGCGCGCCGCACAGGGCGTCCAGCTGGTCGCTACGGATGACGGGGGTGCGCAGAACCCTTGTGGCGAGGCGCAGTGCGGCACGGTCGACGTCGGCGCGGGAGAGCCTCGGCAGGGTGGTGCCGACGGTGAGACCGCTCCTGTGATCGGACATGGGTGTCCCCTCGTGAATGTGTCACCGGATCGTTGAGGAAAGGTCACCGGGCAGCGCAGCATTGCGGCCGGCTGCGCGAAGGCGCCGTACAGCGGCGGACAAGTCCGTCGGCCGCGCCGGTGAATTGGCGGGGCAGGAGTCCGCCCCAGGCCGTTGAATCTACTGCGTTCATTCCGGAACACGCACGTGTCCATATTCCGGCGGAGGGCGGAATGATTTACGCGGGGGAGTCCCCGAGGAAGAACGGGAGCCGAGGGGCGATCGCCGGCGGGCGACGCCGGAGCGCCGCGCGGGCAGGGTGCGCAGGGACCTCGGACAGACGTGGGCGGGAACGGGACTGCCCGTGTACGAAACCGTCCTGTATCGCTGTTGAGCAGCGACCGCCGCTCTCGGACGTCAGCCAAACATGCGCCCCAGGCCTGGTCAGGGTCCGGAGAGGGGGTGAAAGTGGCGAGAGTCAACAAGCCCTGATCAATGGGATGTTCAGCTTCAATCGGTCATTCCGGGGAAGTCGGAAGGTAACCCTCCTGCACGGCGTGGACGCCGGCCTGGAAGCGACTACGCGCGTTGAGATGCGTGAGCAGTCCCGTGGCAATGCGCCGTGCCGTACGGGGAGAGACGCCGAGCTTCTTCGCGATCGACTCGTCCGTGGCCCCCTGGGCCAGCAGGTGCAGCGCCGTGACCTGCTGCGGAGTCAGTTCGCCCGGCTGTTGCGCGGGCGTGACGCCCAGCGGCTGTGCGGAGCGCCACTCGCTCTCGAACAGTGCGCACAAGGAGGAGATCAGGCCGGGTGAACTGATGGCGACCGCGCCCATTTCGGTGTTGTCGCTGTCGGTGGCGATGATGGCTTCCCGACGATCGCAAATGATCATCCGGTTGGGCAGCGAAGGAGCGGTCCGGACATGAGCACCGTTGGATGTGAGCCATTCTGCGTGTTCAACACTGGGCTGGTCGCGGCGAATGCTGTCCAGGTATATCGTGCGCATACTGATTCCCCGCTCAAGCAACCGTCTGTTGAGTGGGCGCGACGCCTGCATGTTCGCCGCTGTCTGAGCGCCCCCGGGGGCAAAAGTAAGGAATTCCTTTTCGACTTGACTGTTCAGGGCTGCGAGGTAGTCCCGAATGGTATCGACACCCTCGAGATATCGGACAGAGGCATTGGAGCGGGAGGAATGTTCGTGTGCGAACTCGGAGATGAGTCGGGCGGCCGCCGCGCGACTCGATTCGACACGTTGCTGCTGGGCCGCTAACTCGGCCTGCTGGCGCGCAAGAAGGATTTCCATGCCGAGGTGGGGGTCGACCGCATGCACCTGACTCGGGTCGTCCGAGGAAGCCCGCACCAGGGCGAGCTCGCTGAGTTTGTCCAGCGCTCCGCGCAGATCGTCCTCGGGGATGTCCAGCCGGCTCCCCAGCTCGGAGAGGGAGTCGCCGGGATTCGCCAGCATCCCTCGGTAGACAGTCTCCGCGACGGCGTCGAGCCCGAGGTTGATCAGCATCTGGCTTCCATCTCCGTTGAGTACTCCAGTCCAGGCAGACGCAACCGAGCGCACCACGGTTGCGTACACGCATTCGAGGGACGTTCTTGCCAACCCTAACCGAGAGGCGAGGTTCGAGGCATCAGGATTTCCCTCCACTCCCGCTGTTTCCAACGGCGTTGTCGGCCGCCCTGTTCCCTCTCCGTGGAAGTGGGTTGAGTCAGGGCCCGCGAACAGCTCCGCGAGATGCGACCCGACGCCCTTGCGGACGTCCGCCGGGGCACCAGAACGATCCTTCGGGCGATACCGGTTCGCCACCGTCAGCGCACTTACTGCTCCTTTGTACGTGAGATTCCGCTTTCCCTCGGGAAGGTTCTCCCTGTGTATCTTGTCCACCTCCGCCTTCTCCCGCACCCCGAAGGCGAACGGCTGCCCGAGTCCGTCGCGGCCCTGCTGATGCAGGCGCGCGACGTCGACGCGGACCGAATCGAGCACGTCAGCGTGCACGCCGACGCCACGCCCTCCCCGGTCGTCGGCGTCTACGTGCATGCGCCGACCCTGGACAGGGCGGAAGCGGCCGGCCGGCTGGCCTGGATACGCGCCGTCGTGGCCCATCCGCCCCTCGCACGGTGGGAGTTGGTGTCCGCCGAGGTACCGCTGTTCCGTCCCCACCTGGACGAATAGCCGCACTGGTCGATCGAACTTCCCTGCAAAGAGGGCGGAATTGACGCCTCCAGTGGCGGGCGGGCTGGACTGAATGTGCCAAGGCCGCTTTGCCCGTCTCGAAGCCCCTTCTGCTCCCAATGGGCCGCGGAGAACACTCATGTTCATCGCAGCAAGCCCCCCGAGCAGGACAGGGAAACACCATGATTCGTCAGCTCATTCTCAGCAGCGTCGCCACCGGTGCCCTTCTCCTGGGCGCACCCGCCGCCTGGGCCGCGGACGCCACCGACACCACCATCGTCACCGCCGCCGACGCGCAGAGAGAGCAGCTCGCCGGGACCAACGGTGAGGGCGACGGCGACAAGGACGACTCCGGCTGGCAGACGCCCATCCCGACCAACGGTGAGGGCGACGGCGACAAGGACGACTCCGGCTGGCAGACGCCCAACCCGACCAACGGTGAGGGCGACGACGACAACGACGACTCCGGCTGGCAGGCCCCCCCGACCACCGGCGACGTACGGGACTCCGGATGGCAGTAGGACACCTGCCCCGGCCCGCAACGCACGCACGACCAGAAAGTGTCGCCATGACAGCCGAGCAACTCGAAAGACCGTGCACACGCAGCAGTTCGGAATACCTGCTCGCGCTGCGTGACAAGAGCCTCAATGACGGAACCGTAGAACTCGCCCACCTGGACGAACTGCACGTCACCCACACCCCCCGCATGGGCGGCGTGGACAGCGAATACACCAGAACCCTCGCCGAGGTCGAGGCGGAACTCCCGCCGATCCTCGTGCACCGTCCGACCATGCGGGTCGTCGACGGAGTCCACCGCCTGCGAGCCGCCCAGGCCAACGGGCAGATGTTCATCAAGGTCCGCTACTTCGACGGCGACACGACCGACGCCGATCTCCTCGCAGTAGCCCTCAACGTCTCCCACGGCCGCCCGCTGTCCCTGGAGGACCGCACCGCCGCCGCTGAACGCATCTTCGCCTCACATCCCGAATGGTCGGACCGGGCCGTCGCCGCGGTGGCCGGACTGTCCGCCCGTAAGGTCTCGGAAATACGCCACAACGCCGCCGGCACGCTCCTCCAGCCCGACCGCAGGATCGGGCTCGACGGCCGCTCCCGGCCCGTCGACTCCACCCATGGCAGAAGGCTCGCCGGCGAACTGGTCAAGCAGAACCCCACAGCCTCGCTGCGGACCATAGCCCGCCAGGCAGGCATCTCGCCCGCGACCGTCGCGGACGTCCGCAGCCGGGTCATGCGCGGCGAAGACCCCGTCCCCTCCCGCCAGCGCGGTCACACGGCCGCCGAGACATCCCCGGAGCAGTCGGCCTACCGGCCGCCGCAGCGCCGCACGGCCGCCACCAGATCACCCGCCGAACTCGGATCGATCTTCGACATCCTGCGCCGCGACCCCTCGATGCGGCTCAACGAGATGGGCCGTCACATCTTGCGCATGCTGGATGCCGCCGCCCTGGTGGCCCGCGACCGCCAGCGGTTCGTGGAGAGCGTCCCCGCCCACTGCAAGGCCCAGATGTCGGAGCTCGTCCACGGCTACGCCGAGATCTGGGAGCTGTTCGCGGAAGACCTCACGAACCAGCCCGCGCCCGAGTAGTGCCCGAACCCGGGCCCCGGCGTCGAGATGGCGTGAAGCAGTCACTTCCCCACCCCCGCTCTCCCACGGGCACCCCACGCGACCGGACCGGTCGAGTCCTTGCTGTCGAAGAACAGATGAGGCACACCATGTTGCGCACTGCCGTCGTCGTCGGCGCCGGCCTGATCGGCACGTCCATCGCCCTGTCCCTGTCGGCCAAAGGCGTCACCGTCTACCTGAGCGACAAGGAACCCATGGCGGCTCTGACAGCCGCCGCACTCGGGGCGGGCCACGCCGAAGAGCCACCCGGCACCGTCGACCTGGCGGTGCTCGCCGTCCCTCCGGCGGACATCGCGACCACCCTCGCCGACGCCCAGCGCCGGGGCATCGCCCACGCCTACACCGACGTGGCCAGCGTCAAGGCCCAGGCACTCGACGCCATCGAAGCCGCCTGCTGCGACACCCGCACCTTTCTGGGCGGCCACCCCATGGCGGGAGGGGAACGCTCAGGGCCGTTGGCCGCCCGCGCCGACCTCTTCGAAGGACGCGTGTGGGCGCTCGTACCGACCCCCACCACCTCCGCCGAGACCTGGCGGACCGTACGGAGCATGCTCGACCTGTGCGGCGCGACCCCGCTGGTCATGGACCCGCACGGACACGACCGGGCCGTCGCGCTCGTCTCCCACACCCCACACCTGGTCGCCAGCCTCATGGCGGCCCGCCTGCAACACGCGACCGACGCGGAGGTGGGCCTGTCCGGTCAGGGCGTACGGGACGTCACGCGCATCGCGGGCGGTGACCCCGAGCTCTGGCTCGGAATCCTCTCCGCCAACGCCGATGGCGTCGCCGACATCCTGGACGAACTGGCCCAGGACCTCGACGAGGCCGTCGGAGCCCTGCGCGCCCTGGCCGTCGACGACGAAGCCGGCCGCGCCACCGGCGCCGCGGCACTGACCGGACTGCTGAACCGCGGATGCGCCGGCCACGGCCGACTGCCCCAGAAGCGCGGTGCACCCCAGGGCACCTACGTCACCGTCTCCGTGCTGATCGGCGACCAGCCCGGCGAACTGGCCCGGCTCTTCACCGACGTGGGCGCGGCGGGCGTCAACATCGAGGACGTCTTCATCGACCACGCCCCCGGTCAGATCTCCGGCCTGGTCGAACTCCTGGTCACCGCCGAATCCGCCGACCGGCTCCGCAACAGCCTGAGGGTGCCGAGCACGGTGATGGCCCACTGAACGGCGCGGACAACACGGCATCCTCCGCGGCAGGGGTGGTGAACGTGCTTTCGTCCGCCGCGAGTTGCCGGTGGGGCGCGGTGCGGCGCCCCCGTCTGTCCTAAGGTCGGGGGTACGGCGTACCAGCGTCGGCCCGCGGGGAGCGGGCGGGGAACGGCAGGGCGTGACGGGGTTGTCCGCTCGCGTGCCGGAGCAAGGGGGACGAGCGTGAACGGGACCGACATGGGCCGCCGCGGTGCGGGCGCGGGGCGGCGCTGTCTGATCGCCATCGGGGTCGACCACTACCGTTCGTTGCGCCTCCGGGACCTTCCGGAGGCCCGCCGGGACGCGGACCGCATGGCCGAGCTGTTCGCGGAGTTCGGGTACGAGCGCGTCCTCACGGATCTGGGTGCCTCACCCCAGGCCGACGAGCTGCGGTCCGCGGTCCTGCGGTGGATCCGGGAGTCCCGGCTCGGGCCGGACGACGTGCTGGCCGTGTACTACGCCGGCTACGGCTCGGTCGACGGCCAGCGACTCCGCCTGTTCGGTTCGGACAGCGAGCCGGGGCTTCCGTACACGTCCATGGCCGCCCACGACCTCGTCGGAATGCTCGCCGACAGCAATGCCGGAGGCGCCCTGGCCGTCCTCGACGTGTGCGGCACGGGCCACCTCGATCCAGCGGCGGGGCGGGCATCCGTACCGGACGGCGTCGAGCGGCACCAGGGCAGCGCGTTTCACGTCGTCACGCACACCAGGAGGCTCGGCGACAGGCACCCCGGGTCTCTTGTGGACGCGTGGGAGGACGCGCTCACCAGTCCGTCCCTCGGGCCGCGGCGACGCTTCCTCCCCCTCACCGACGTGATGCAGGGCATCCGCCGGCACTTCCGGAGCCAGGGGGCCGGGATCGAGCCCTCGTACTACGGGTTCAGGCCGGAGGAGACACAGCCGTTCTTCCCGAACCCCCTCTACGTGCCGGACCTGCCGCGCGACTCCCTCGACCCGATCGGTGTGGCCCGACTGCGGCACGAGCACCGCGACCACTTCGACCCGCGCAGCCGTGGCGTGGCGCACGGTGCCGAGCCGGGCGACTTCTTCGTCGGGCGTACGAGCGCCCTGGCCCGGTTGGCCGAATGGGTGCGGTCGCCCGGCGGGCTGGCTCCGCCGATCGCGGTCACCGGAGTTCCGGGTTCCGGGAAGACCGCTCTTCTCGGCCGCTTCCTGGCCCTCACCGACCCCGACAGCCCGGCCCGGCTGAACACCGCTCCCCAGACCCTGCCACCGCCGGGGCTCACCGTCATCCCACTGACCGGCCGCGTCATCAAGGGGCTGCAGTCCCTCGCCGCCGACCTGGCGACCGCGCTCGGGCTCCCCGCGGACTCACCCCCGCGGCAGGTACGCGCGGCGCTCGCCGATCGGACCGACCCGGTCGTCGTCGTCCTCGACGGACTCGACGAGATCGCCCCGTCCGCGTACGACCGCGCGCTCGTCGACTTCGTACGGTCGCTCGGCGGGATGCCCGCGGTGCGGCTGCTCGTCGGAACGCGCCGGAGCCATCTGGACTCCCTCGGAGCGGACTTCGAGGTCCTCGACCTGGACGCTCCGGAATACCGGGACGAGGCCGCCGTGCGGCAGGTCGCCCACCGTCTGCTGGCCCAGGTTCCGGGCCACTCCGCCCGTACGGAGGCGGACGCGGACGAGCTCGCCCGCAGGGCGGACCACTCCTTCCTGAGGGTGCACCTGGCGGCCCGTGCCCTGGCGGCGGAGGGCGACCCGCCCCGCTTCGAGGACCTGCCTTCACTGTTCAGGAGCTGGCTTCAGGGGCTCGGCATCGGCGAGGCGCGGGCGGCGCGTGTCCTGTGCCCGCTCGCCTACGCGTACGGGGCGGGCCTGCCGGACCACCTGTGGGCACCGCTGGTCGAGGAGCTGACGGGCGACCCCTGCACCCTCGACGACCTGCGGCGTTTTCGTGAACGGGCCGGCAGTCTGGTGGTCGGCAGCACCCGACCCGACGGAACCCCGGTCCACCGGCTCTTCCACCTCGAACTGGCCGAGTACCTCAGGACACCCGGCGACGTCCGGGAACAGCAGCGGTGCATGGCTCGAGGACTGGCTCGCCGGGTGCCCCTCGGAGAGAACGGTGGGCGTGACTGGGACGCCGCGGACCCGTACATCCTCGAGCACCTCGCCACGCATGCGGCGGCCGGCCGGATCCTCGGCGAGATGCTGCAGGACGGCGCCTACGTGAGTCACGCGGACCCGGAGCCCCTGCTCCGGGCTCTGAGCGACAGCGGAGCGATCGGTTCGACCGGCTCCTCGCCCGGCACCGAGAACTCGCGGCACCACGCCGACACGCATTCCGGCACCGGGGCGGGACCGGCGGCAGCCCCCGTGACGGACACCGAAGGCGCAGCCGCCCGTGTTCTCTCGGAGCGGCCCTGCGTGCTGGTCGTCGCGACCGAATGGTCCTCCGGCAGCGGCGGACTGAGCACCTTCAACCGGCACCTCTGCGCGGCGCTGGCGGCCGCGGGCGCCCAGGTCTTCTGCGTCGTGCTCGAAGCCGACGCCTCCGAAGTGACCGACGCCAAGGAGAAGGGCGTCACCCTACTCACCCACGCGGGCGCGCCGGGTGCCCCCGACTACGGTCGGCTCACGCGCCGGCCCGCGCTCCCTTACGGCATGGAGCCCGACCTGGTCATCGGACACGCCCGCATCACCGGACCGGCGGCCGCCCACCTGACGGAGGACTACTTCCCACGGGCCCGACGGCTGCACTTCGTCCACATGGCGCCGGACGAGATCGAGTGGCACAAGCTGGGCGACAGCGGGGGACGCGCCCGGCAGGCGGAGGAACGCACCGAGATCGAGCGCGAACTGGGCGCCACCGCCCACCGGGTGGTCGCCGTCGGCCCGGCGCTGAAGCGCCGCTTCGACAACGAGCTCTGGGGCTCCGGAGTCCTCGAACCCCTCCGCCTCGACCCGGGCTTCGATGTGTCGACGTTCGCCGGTGGGAGGGGCTCCGCGGGTCCGGTGGACACCTCCGCGCGGCGCACGCCCCCGCCCGACGGCCTGCACAAGGTGCTGTTCGTCGGCCGGACCGAGGACGTCCGGCTGAAGGGGGTCGACTTGGCCGCCCGGGCCTGCGGGCTGGTGCACGATCTGCGGGCCAGGACGGCGGGGGAGCAGATCGAGCTGTTCGTCCGCGGCGCGCCGCTGGAGCTGGCCGACGAACAGCAGCGGCTCATCCAGACCTGGTCGGGCAGCCCCGGCCTGCCCGTGGTGGTGCGCCCCTACGCGGCCGACCCCCGCAAGCTGGAGTCCGACATCCTGCGGGCCGGGCTGGTCGTGATGCCCTCGCGGTCGGAAGGGTTCGGCCTGGTCGGACAGGAGGCGATCCTGCGCGGGGTGCCGGTGCTGGTGAGCGACAGGAGCGGCCTCGCACAGCTGCTGCGCGAGCACCTCGGCGCGGACGCCGACCATCTGATCGTCCCCGTCACCGGAAACTTCGACGCCGATGCCGAGGCGTGGGCCGCGCGGATCGAGACATGCCTGGCCGGCCGGGAGGAGGCGTTCGAGCGGATGCACTTCGTTCGCAGCCGCCTCGCCTCCCGCGTCACCTGGGCGGCTGCCGCCCGCCTGGTCCTGGGGGTGCTCCCACCCCGGCCCGGCCGTGCCCCGGCCGTCCGGGGCACGGACCTGCCGGGGTAGGAGCGAGCGGCGGACGGCCTGGGCCCGGGGCGTCCGCTTCGGGCACTGCTCGGGCTGCTGGAGGTGAACGGCGCGGCCGTCGGCGCCGTCGACTACCCGTACGTGGGCTGGGACGAGTGGACGGTGGGCGAAGGGTGGAACACCGTTCGCCGCTCGAAGGGGGTACACCGCACGGAGCTGGACGCCGTGGAGGTGGCGTGGCCACGCCTCGGCAGCACCCCGAGCGGGCCGGGCGTCAGGCCCATTTCTGACGGGTGGTCCGGTCGCACCACAACACCTGGACGCCTCCCGCGCTGTCGTCCAGACACCTTCGGGTCGTCGTGTTCCTGACCTCGACCGCCTCGTCGTCCCCGGCGCTGACGGTCCACCGCTGGGACGCGGACGGTCCGCAGGGCACGGTGCGCAGTCCGTCGGGATGGTGGTCCAGGCACTCTCCCGTCGCGTGGTTCCTGAGCTGCACGCTGCCGTCCGCCGCCGTGCGGACGGTCCAGCGCTGGTACGACATGCCGTTGCAGGCGTAGGAACGGGTGCCCATGTCGAGGCTGTCGTCGAGGCAGGCCCCTGTCGCGCGGCTCACGAAGATCCGGTGGACGTCCGCCGCGGCGGACGCGCCGGGCGCGGCCGGGGGTGCGCCCTCGCCGGGGGTGAGGGACTGCCACTGTACGAGTGCGGCACTCGCGGCTCCCAGTGCCAGCCCGAGGCCGGTGCCGGCCACCGCCCAGACCGTGCGCCCGCCCCAGAGGGAGAGACGGCGGCGCGTTGCCCTGGACCGGGCAGCGTCCGGCGGACCGTCGCCGGCCTTCGGAGCGTCCGAGGCCTGCGGACCGGAGCCCTGCACCGGTCTGCGCCGGCTCCGGTCTGCGGCCTCCCACAGGAGCCGGTAGTCGGCAGGGTCGCCGTCGAGGGCCTTGCACAGGTCGCGGACCGTCGCCCACGGGGGAACGGTGGTGCCGCGGAAATACCGGGACAGTGACGAAGCACTGATGCGGACGCTCTTCTCGAGGGAACGCAACGTGCACCCGGAGCGCCGCTGCAGCTCGCGCAGCGCCCGGCCCAACGCGCGGGCCGGATCTTTGTCGTCGGGCCGGTCGGCAGCCAATGGCGTCCTTCTGTTCCGGGCCGCACACGCTGGTGCGGTCGACCGGCCCCATGGGAGGGGCATTTGGTGTCACAGCAGGTCAGAACCCTAGGGTGCGGCAGATCTTGACGGTAACCGGGCACACTCTCCCGAGGGGGGGCGAGGTCGCCTGTTGACGCGGACGGGTCGGCGGCCCCGCGCGGCCGCGACCACGGCCGGCCGCGGCGCCGTGCGAACCGGCCCACCGGATACGGCCGTTCCTAGGTCGCACTCGGCGAAGGGGTCAGTACGACGAAGTCCGCGCCCGCCGGGTCGACACAGACGGCCAGCCGTCCGACACCTTCCGCGTCATCAGGTCCCATCTGGACGGTGCCACCGTTCTGGGTGACCCGGGCGACGGCCGCGTCGCAGTCCGTGACGTTGAAGACCGGGTGCCAGTACGGCCGTCCGTCGGCAAGCGCGAGGTTCTCGGCGGGCATCTCCATGAGGCCGCCGTGCATCCGCTCCTCGGGCAGGCCGGCGGGGGTGATGAGGCTGTACGTTCCTCCTCCGCCCGGCAGCTCCATGTCGCCGAACTGCCAGCCGAGGACACCGCCGTAGAACTCCTTGGCGGCCGCGGCGTCGGTCGTGTACAGCTCGGTCCAGGACAGTGAGCCCGGCTCGTCCATCAGCTCGGCTCCCGTGTTCGATCCCGGCTGCCAGACGGCGAACTGGCCTCCCAGCGGATCGCTGTACTGAGCCATCCGGCCCCACTCCTCGAGGTCCCTCGGCGCCACCCGCACCGTGCCGCCGGCGCGCTCGACGGCCTGCGTCGTGGCATCGGCGTCGGCGACGTCGTAGTAGATCATCCAGGCCGAGCGGGCGCCCTCCTCGGTGAGCTTGCCGAGGCCGGCGACGATCTTGCCGTCCTTCCGGAACATCCCGCCCTCCATGTCCTCCCCTTCCCCCATGGACTCGTAGTCCCACCCGAGCACGGCGCCGTAGAAGGCGGCGGCGGCCGGGACGTCGGGGGCGCCGAGGTCGATCCAGCAGGGGGAGCCGGGGACGAAGTCGGTGGTGATCATGGAAATGTCCTTTCGCAGCCCATATGCCCTCAGCCTGGCACGGGCCGCCGCCCCGCGCCGCCCGACCGCGCCGGGCACTCCCGAGGACGCCTCCGGACGGCCGAGGCGCAAGCTGCGAGCGACAGCGCGGCGGCCGGCATGCGCCGATGTTCCGCACGGTGCGCACGATGTGGCCTGTACGGGCCGTTCGGGCGCGCGGCGGGGCCGGTCCGTCCGCTCAGCGGGGTACGAGCTGGAGGGTGGCCGCGCGGGACTGCGGGGTCAGGACGGTGTCGACGATGCCTGTATAGCGGCCGTACTTCTCCCGGTAGGCCGCGTCGACGCGGTCGTACACGGCGGGGTCGGCGTCCCGGAACGTGACGTCCTTGGTGATGCCGCCCGCTCGGACGCGTCCCTGGTGCCGGGTCTGGGCGCCGCGGAACCACGGGCCTTCACGGCCCTTCACCGACCGGACGAAGATGCCGTCGCCGTCCCGCACCATCCACATCGTGACGGGGGCGCGCAGCGTTCCGTCGCCGCGCTCCGATTCGAGGTCGATCTCCTCGGCCGCCCCGATGCGTTCGAGTTCGGCATCGGTCCATTCCGTCATGGCGGTCTCCCGGGGGTCGGTGTCCTGTTCCGTGATCGTCACTCTGCCCGCGCGGGCGTGGACGTGCTCGTCGGGGGACGGCGGGTTCCCCGAGCCGCGCCCAGGATCGTCCGCTGGCGCGCCGTGCCAGCGGGATGTCAGCGGGAGGCATGCCGAACGGTGAGCGGGGCTCGCTGGAATGGTCCCGTACCGGTACCCACGAGGTCGCCGGTCATGGCGATCCGCGCCCTCACTCATCGGGAGGCACCATGAACAACGACCTGAGCACCCTCGCGGACGAGATCCTCAAGCTCGAGGCCGAGACCTTCGAGATCTCCGACTACTCGGACGCCAGCGAGGTCGTGCTGGCCGGTTGCACGAGCACCAGCTCCACCTCGACCTCCAGCTCCACCTGCAGCACCACCTCCTGCTCCGCCTGACCTCGGAGCCGGTGCCATCGCGCCCGGTCGGTGCCCTCTCTCATCGGGAGGCGGGCGCCGAGCGGGCGTTCCGCGTGCCCGCAGGACCGGCCTCGGCAGCGTCCCTCACGTCCGGCCGGCCGTGCCGGGCACCCCCGAGGACGTCTCCGGCCGGCCGAGCCGGCAGTGCGCCTCGCCGTCTCCGCCGACCGAGTCGGCGTGAAAACCGCGACAACGCTCGGGGAACGCCGCGTCACCGCGAACTCGCCTTCAGGGGAAGGCAGTTCGTCGTGCGACGCCGACAGGCCCGTCACCAGTGACGCTGCTGCAGCGACTCCGGAGGCCCCGCCCTCGCGCTCCTTCGCAGCCCCCCTTGACCGGCGATCTACGCCAGTAGACACTCACCACTGCCACACGACCGAATGTTTGGTGAAGACGCCTTCACGCATGCTCCGTGGCGCCAGGACGTACTTCCCTGAAGGGCCGGTCGACCGCCGGTTCGGCAGGTGTTCGACGGTCAACGGGGGTACTCGTGCGTTTCCAGTTGCTCGGTCCGCTCAGCATCACCGACGGGCGTGACGTGGTCGTCCTTCCGCCCGCCAAGCCGACGTCGTTGCTGGCGGCGCTGCTGGTCCGGCCCGGCGAGGTGGTCCCGACGTCCCGTCTCCGGCAGGCCGTCTGGGGCGAGGAGCAGCCGGCGACGGCGAAGGCGGCGTTACAGAGCTGCGTCCTGCGCCTGCGCCGCCTCTTCGCGAAGTACGACATCGAGGCGCAGGCAGTGGTCGCCGTCGCCGGGGGCTACCTCCTCCCGGCCGACGGCGACACCCTGGACCTGCTGCACTTCCGCCGCCTGACCTCCGAGGCGGACGGGGCCGGAGAGTCCGAACTTCCCCTGCTGCGCACGGCACTCGGCCTGTGGCGTGGGCCCCTTCTCACCAACGTCCCCTCCGAGCTCCTGCATCGCGACGAGGTGCCCCGGCTGGTCGAGGAGCGACTGCGCGTCCTGGAACGCGTCTGCGAGATCCAGCTGGACCAGGGGCGATGTCGCGAGGTCCTGGTGGACCTCTGGGAGGCCACCAGGGCCCATCCCCAGCACGAAGGACTCGCCGCCCAGCTGATGCGGGCGCTCTACCGCGTGGGCAGACAGAACGAGGCGCTGGCCGAGTACCGGAGGATCAGGACGCACCTCCGGGACGAACTCGGCGTCGACCCGGGCACGGAACTGCAGAGACTGGAACTGGCCATCCTGCGCGGCGACGAACCCATGGGCCCGGCCCTGGAGCCCACCACAGCGGTGCTGACGTCGCATACGGCCCCGGCGGAGAGCGACGCCACGGCCGGCGCCGCGGGCCGGCAGCACGGACGCACCGCTCCGGCCGAGCACCACGAGCCGGGCCGCCCGTCCCCGGCCGAGCCCCGACCGCTCGGCGGCGCACACCGGTCCGCCCAGGCGCCGGGCCCCCGCTTGCCCCACGTCCCCGGCTTCACCGGCCGCAGCCGCGAGACCGCCGACCTGGTGCGCCACCTGAGCGGAGGCGGCCGGCCGGACGGGCGGACGGACGTCGCCCCGGTGTCGGCTGTCATCTCCGGCGGCCCTGGCATCGGCAAGACCGCGCTGGCGCTGCACGCCGCGCACCTGGTGGCCGACCGCTACCCCGCAGGTGGTGTGTTGCTGCCGCTGAGCAGACCCGACGGCACGCCGCGACCCGTCGACGAGGCGGCCGCCGAACTGCGCTCCGTACTCCCCTCCGGCGCCTCCCCCGGATCGTGCCTGGTGATAATCGACGACGTCGTGCACCCGGACCAGGTACGCGGACTCCTCGACGTCACCGCGGCGGGCGCCGTCGTCGTCACCAGCCGCATGGGACTGGCCGCCCTGGTCGCCACGCACGGCCCGGCGGTGCTCCAACTCGGCGCCCTGCCGCCGAAGGAGTCCTCGGCGCTCCTCACCACCGTCCTGGGGCACGAGCGGGTGGCGTCCGAGACCACGGCCGCACGAACCCTCACGGACATGTGCGGGCACGTGCCGCTGGCCCTGCGGATCGTCGGGGCCCGGCTGCTGACCCGGCCCAAGATGCCCCTGGCGGACTACGCCGCATGGCTGCGGCGGGACCTGCCCGCCCGGCTGGCGCTGCCCGACGACCCCCGGATGTCCGTACCGCTCGCCCTCGACCAGGCCCTTCGTCGGCTGCCCGCCCCGCTGGCCGACGCGCACCTGAGGCTGGCACGGGTGAACGGGCGGCTCACCGCACCCGCCGTGGCCACTGCCCTCTCGGTGCCCGAGACCGACGCCGAGGAGTTGCTGGAGCGGCTCCTCGACAACGGGCTCCTCGAAGAGGACGAGCCCGGGACCCTCCGTATGAACGCGCTGTTCCGCGCCCACGCGCTCCACAGGGCCGCCCGCCCCGGCGGCACCCCGCAGGCCGTCGTCGCCACGGCCCGGCGCGCCCTCCCGTCCGGAGCCACCTGACGGTCCGCCCCGCTCCGTGCGAAGCGGCCTCGTCGCCGCGCCCCGTACACCCCGCATGTCCCGCCTTTTCAGAACGAGCGGCCCACAGGCCCCGACCCGGAGGTGCGATCCCCGCATGCCCACGACGCCGTACGAGGAGACCGCCGACACCCGTCCCAGGGTGCGCCGCGACGTGCTGTTCACCGAGACACCCCAGGGCGTGATCTTCCACAACGCCGACGGCGGCTTCCAGCTCAACTCCCCGTCCGCCTACCGGTTCGTCACTCTGCTCGTCCCGCACATGGACGGGCGCCGGACCGTGGCCGAGATCTGCGCGGGCTTCAAGGACCCGCAGAAGGCGATGGTGGGCGGCCTGGTCAAGGCGCTGTACGCCCGTGGATTCGCCCGGCCCGTGCCGGACCCCGCGGAGTCCGGCGAGGGCGCGTCGGTGGAACCGGCGGTCGCCGCCCGCTTCGCCCGGCAGATCGCGTACATCGACCACTACGCCGACGATTCCGAGAGCAGATTCGCCGCGTTCCGCGACACGCGCGTCGCCGTGCTCGGCGACGGCCCGGTCGCCCGCTGGTGCGCACTCTCCCTGATTCGCAACGGCTGCGCCGCGGTCGGTGTGGAGTCCACTAGGGCCGAAGTGCCCGCCACCGCCGCCGAGTTCGGCGCGCTCCGGGCGGAGGCGGAGGAGTTCACCGCGCAGGGCAGCCCGGTCGAGGTGGCGGTGCTGCCGGACGCCGGCTCCGGCGGAGTGGCTGGCTGGGACGCGTACGAGGGGTACGACGTGGTGGTCGCCACCGGTGGCCGCGACGCGTTCCGGACCGCGATCGCCCTGCTCGGCCAGGGCGTTCCGGACGGCCGCTTCCTGCTCCCCGCCTGGACCTTCGGTGGCCGGGCGGTCGTCGGACCGGTCAGCGAACCGGACTCCGCGGGATGCCTGGCGTGCGCGGCTCTACGGCTCGGCGCGACAGGGGACGCGGCCGTCGCGGCCGACCTCTGGAGCGGTCTGGCCCTGGGGGAGGGCGCGAGCGGACCCGCGCCGCGCGGCCCGCTCGCCGCGATGCTCGGCAATCTGCTCGGCTACGAGGTGTTCCGGCTGGTCACCAGGGCACTGCCCGCCGAAACCCGGGGACAGGTGCTGCTCCAGGACATGGCTTCCTTCGATGTCCTGGCGGAACGGCTGCTGCCCCATCCGCGCTGCCCCTTCTGCCCGACCCGGTCCGGCCCTCCCGAGCCCGTCGACCTGACCGAGGCCCCCGAGCGGCCCGCCTTCCAGCCGGTCGTCGCCGCCGCTCCGGACGACGGCGCGACCGAGGGGCCGCTCGCCGAGCTCGACCGTCGCTCGCTCGCGGTCCGACCGTCCGTCGGCGTCTTCACGCGGTACGCGGACGATCCGGTCACCCAGACCCCGCTGAAGGTCGGTGCCGTGGAGATCGGTCTGGGAGCGGCCGGACGGCGAACCGTCGCCGCCTTCGACGTCCAGCACACCGCGGGCGCCCGCCTACGGGCCCTCAACGTCGCCGCCGAGGTCTACGCCGAGCACGTCGTACCGGCCGTGCCGGCGCCGGACGTCGACTCCCGCGCGGACCGTACGGATTCGCCGCAAGCGGTGCACCCGGACCTGCTGACCACGGCCACGGGTGCCGGGGGCGATCCGGTGGCCTCCTGGGTCCTGGCCACGTCGCTGCTGACCAAGGAGGAGACACGGGTGCCGGCCGGCGCCGTGCGGCCCTTCGGTCCGGACAACCAGGACCGCCGGTTCGAGCCGTCCCGCGCCGGGGCCGGCGCCGGTGACGGTCTGCCCGAGGCCGCGGCGGCCGGTCTGCTCTCCGCGATCGCCCACGACGCGCTGCAGCGATCCGTACGCGGGGCCGGGCGCACGGCGGTGATCGACCCCGCCGACTTCACCGACGTCCCCGAGGCGACCTTCCTGCTGCGTTCCGCCGGGCATCTGGGCCTCGCCGTCGAACTCCTCGACCTCGGGGAGGAGGACCACACCGGGGTGTCCGTCGTGCTGGCCAGGACCCGGACCGCGGATCAGGACGCGGCGGGCCGCTGGGCCACCGGCGCCGCCCTTGACCGGGCGGCCGCGGCCACCGACGCCCTGCGCGACCTGCTCGGCACCGTGCAGCTCGCCGCGGAGGGGGTGTTGGGCGCGCCCGACACCGGTGCCCCGCTCCTCGCCGACCTCGATGCCTTCCTGATTCCGGTCACGGCACAGGACGGCGCCTCGACCACCGGACCGTCCAAGGCGACCTGGACGGACGTGCTGGAACGCCTGGCCGCCGCCGGGCGGGACGCCTTCGTCGTGCCCACGCACGCCGCCGACCTGCCCGCCGCCGGGATCCACACCGTCCGGGTCCTGCTCACCAAGGCGGCCGACGATGACCGTTGACGTCGTCGAGGCCACCGTCGACGAGGCCGAGGAGCCCCGGCGCGAGGCATGTCGCCTCTTTGCCGAGGAACTCGGTCACGCCCTGACGGAACTGCCGTCGGAGCCGGGCCACCGGCCTCCCGGCATCACCGTCTCCGCCCTCGGTGTACGGGACGCCTTCGCCGGCCCGACAAGCGCGGAAGGCGTCGACCGCTCCACGCTTCCCGTGCACCTGTACGGCCGGCAGGCGATCGTCGGACCCTGGCCGGCGGAGGGACGGACCGGCTGCGCCGACTGTCTGCGGCGCCGCTGGCAGGGAGTGCGCTCGGTGGGGCTGCGGGAGGGCATCGAACTGCGCGGCCACACACGAGAGGCGGGGTCCTGGCCGTACCGGGTGCCGTTCGCCGCGCAGGCCGTCGCCGCGCTGATCGCCCGGATCGCCGCCGCCCCGCGGGACGACCGACGGCCGTTCCCCGACGTATGGCTGGTGGACCTGGAGAAGCTGACCGTCCGGCACCATCCGCTGGTGCCCGAGCCGGACTGCCCCGGCTGTGGCACACCGCAACCGGTGACCGCGGAGTCGGCCGCCCTCGTCCTGCGGCCCGCGCCCACGTACCGGCCGGGCGTCAGCAGGGTCCGGCCGGTGGACGCGTACGGCATCCAGGTGGACGCCTTCGCCAACCCCCACTGGGGCGCCGTCGGGCCGTCGGTGGTCTGCGACGTCACCTCGCCGACCACCTCGGCCACCGTGGGCTGCTTCTCCAGCCGCTCCGGGGACTATCTGCGGGAGACCTTCTGGGGCGGTCACGCCGACACGTACCACGCCAGCACCCGGATCGGCGTGCTGGAGGGACTGGAGCGCTTCGCCGGGATGCGTGCCCGCGGCCGGGCCCTCACCCTGACCGCGTCCCTGGACGAACTCGGGCCGCATGCCGTCGACCCGCGCGAGACCGGCCTGTACACGGACGACTTCCACCGCGCCAATCCGTGGGTGCCGCCGTTCACTTCGGATCGTCCCGTCCCCTGGGTGTGGGGCTGGTCGCTGCGGGACGCGCTGCCCCGTCCCGTCCCGGAGATCCTCGCCTTCTATCACAAGCCAGGGATCGAGCACCGGTTCGTGCAGGAGAGCTCCAACGGCTGTGCCTCCGGGGGCAGTCTGGAGGAGGCCGTGCTCAGCGGCCTGATGGAGGTCCTGGAGCGGGACGCCTTCCTGCTCGCCTGGCACGGGATGCAGCCGCTCCCCGAGATCGACCCGGCGACCAGCGCCGACCCGCGCACCCGGGTCATGGTGGACCGGATGGCCATGTACGGGTACCGGGCCAGGTTCTTCGACACCCGGATCACCTTCCCGGTCCCCGTGGTCACCGCGGTCGCCGAGCGGTTCGACGGCGGCCCGGCCCGGATGTGCTTCGGGGCCGGGGCCTCCCTCGACCCGGAGGCGGCGCTCACCGCGGCGCTGTGCGAGATCGCCACCGACTCCGTACAGCTGCTCCAGCGCTTCAGGCGCGACGAGGCCGCGTACCGCGCCATGGCCGAGGACTTCGAGAGGATCACCAGCCTCCACGACCATCCGCTGGTCTACGCGGTGCCGGAGATGGGCCGCCACGCCGACTTCCTGCTCCGCCCGGCCCCGGCTCCCGACGCCCCCGAGCGCAGACGCGTGGCCGATCTGCGATGGTCCCGCGCCGACGGCTCCGGTACGGACGTACGGGACGACCTGATCACCGCGGTGGACGCCGTGACGTCCGCCGGATTCGACGTGGTCGTCGTCGACCAGACGGTGCCCGAGCAGCGCGCGCTGGGCCTGCACACCGTGAAAGTGCTGGTGCCGGGCCTGCTCCCGCTCGACTTCGGCTGGACGCGGCAGCGAGCCCGGCACATGCCGCGGATGCGTACCGCGCTGCGTGAGGCGGGGCTGCGGCCGGACGACCTGACCGAGGCCGAACTCAACCCCGGCCCGCACCCGTTCCCGTGACCGGCCGCCTGTCCGTCCCGGCGCGAGCGCGCCAAGAACCGAGGAAAGGGGGATCCCATGGGGTACGCCCATGAGTACGCGCACGCCATCCTGCACCGCGGCCGTGTGCCGATGGAGCCCACGGACCATGTCGTGAACTGGGCCGACGGTCCGCGCAGGGGCAAGTTCTATCCGAACGCCGAGGCGTTCGCCCTGCCGGGCACGGAGGACCTCGCCGACGTCCCGATCGCACCGGGCCTGCTGCCGAGCGCCGTCAAGGACCGTGGCGCCGCCGAGGACCCGAGCGCGGCCAAGGACCCGCGTGCCGCCAAGGACCCGCGCGCGGCCAAGGACCCGCGCGCGGCCGCGGATCCGACCACCGCCGAGGACGCCGACGGCCCGCGCGGGTTCAGCCTTCCGCTGCTCTCGGCGATGCTCAAGGACTCGTACGGGCTGACCGGGCGCCGCCTCGGCATCCAGGCCAACACCGACCTCGCCGGGCTGCCGTTCTACACGCATGCCAACTGGTCACGCGGTACCGCGGGCGGTGGCGGGCTCTACCCGGTGAGCGTCCACTGGGCGTCCGGCCCCTCCGGCCCCCTCACCCCCGGTCTCCACTACTACGATGTCCACCGGCACGCCCTGCAGCGCCTGTTGGCCGGCGACGTCACTGACCGGGTCCGCACCGCCCTCGGCCCGGACGCGCCCGCCGAGGCCCTCGACACCGACCAGTACCTGATCCTCGGCGTCAAGTACTGGCAGAACTCCTTCAAGTACAACAGCTTCTCCTTCCACGTGGTCTCCACCGACCTCGGCACACTGGTGCAGACCTGGCGGATCTGGGCCGCGGCCCGGGGACTGCGCCTCGCCCCCGTGCTGTGGTTCGACGAACCAGGGCTGAACGAACTGCTCGGCGTACCGGGCGAGGAGGAGGCGGTGTTCGCCGTCGTGCCGCTGCGCTGGGACGGCCCGCGGCCCGCGCGGCGCACCGCCCGCCCGGACGCCCCGCCCACGGACCCGCGCCATCGGCCGGCCGTCCGGCACCGGGACGTCGAACGCTCCCGCACCCTGCTGGACTTCACCACGCTGCGGGACATGCACGCGGCCACCCTGGACGGCGCCCTCTCCCGACCCGCCCCCGGCTCCCTGGCCGCCGCGGCGGCCCTCCCGGACGACGGCGACGGAGCCCGTGTGGCCCTGACGGCGCCGGTCCTGCCCGACACCGGCGTACGAAGGGTTCTGCGCGACCGTCGCTCCAGCTTCGGCAGGTTCGACGCCCGGCGTCGGGTCTCCACCGGCGACCTGTCGGCGGTCCTCGCGGCCTGTGCCGAGACCCGATTGGCCGGCGACACCGATCCGTACGGCGAGATCCGGCTCGCCAGGCTCTACGCCTTCGTCAATCATGTGGAGGGCGTCGAGCAGGGCGCGTACGCGTACGACCCCGACCGTGGCGACCTGCGTCTGGTCGCCGGCGGCCCGCAGGGCTCGTTCCTTCAGGCGAACTACTTCCTGGCCAACTACAACCTGGAGCAGGCGGGCGCGGTCCTGGTGCCCACCGTGCGGACCACCGCCGTCCTCGACGCCGTCGGCGACCGCGGCTACCGGCTCGCCGTCGGCACCGCCGGAGCCGTCGCCCAGAGCTTCTACCTGGCGGCCTCCGCACTGGGCCTGGGTGCCGGCGTCGCCCTCGGCTTCGACAACGTCTCGTTCGTCGAGCGGCTCGGCCTCGCGGACGGCGACGAGGCCCCGCTGCTCATCATGGCCCTCGGTCACGAACGGCCAGGGCCCGCCGACTTCCACCACGAGATCGCCTGACGGCCTCGGAGGATTCCCCATGACACCCACAGAGTCCGGCGTCCCGGACACCGGCACGGAGTCCGCGACCCACTGGGAGCCCGGCGGACGCTTCGTGCTCCGCGCGGCCGGCCTGCCCATCGAGACGGTCGACGGTCTGCGCTGCCCCGGCACCCGCGGCTGGGCCGACGCCGTGCTGGCCGAGGAAGAACGGCTGACCTCCGCCGGAGCGGCCCTCAGCGATCTGCTGCACGCCCTCGTCAAGTCCACCACCGGTCCCGACGAGGGCCCGGACGACGCGGCGGTGCGTCGCGGCCTGCTCGACCTGCGGCGGCGGATCTTCAACAGCCGGCTGCCGGCGGACCCCGAGGCGGCCGTCCGTCTGGTGGCGCGGCTGGACCGGGAGACCGGCGAGCGCACCGCCCGCTGGCTGCGGGATCGTGCCCGTCTCGCGGAGCTGACGGCCACCGGGGCGGAGCTGCTGGCCCGTGAACTCCGGTCGAGCCGAGGCGCGTTGCGTCGCGCGCTGGCGGAGGAGCGACTGCGCCGCGGCCTTCTGCTGGCCTCGCCCGCCCTCGACGGCCGGTTGGACACCTACCTGCGGGACACGAACGCGCGGCCGGGCAACCGTCTGCGCAAGATCGAGCGTTCCGCCCTCACCTATCTGTACCGCACGGCCTGCAAGACCAGCCCCTTCAGCACCTTCACCGCCATCGGCCTCGCCGGCTTCGCGGGCGATCCGACGGACGACGGAGCCGCACTGGACGTCGGCGAGGGCTGGACGAGCCACGTACGGCTCAACGTCGTCGTGCTGAGCCGGCTGACCGAGCTGATCACCGCCGACGACGAACGGCGCCTGGACCTGCCGGTGGTCCTCTCCCCGGGCTGGAAACGGGACGCCGACCGCATCCGCTACGTCCGCCATGTGACGACCGCGGGCGACGACAGCGCCGCCGTCACCTTCGACGCGGTCCGCGACCGGCTGTTCTTCCTGGGGAGCAGCGGCACCCTGGACCGGCTCCTCGAATGGCTCGGCGGCCACGACGGGGTCGTGCGCCACCGGGACCTGGTGGACTGGCTGGAGACGGAGCACCGGACCGGGCGGGACGAGTGCGAGCGGTACGCGTCGGCCCTGCTGAACGTCGGCATGGTGCAGGTGCCGCTGCTCCGCACCGATGTGCACAGCCGCGATCCGCTGCGTTCCTACCAGGACGCCCTGCGCTCCCTCGGGGCGCCCTGGGCCGACCGGCTGGCCGACCTCCTCGACGGACCGGCCGACTGCCTCGCCCGCTACCCCGAGGCCGACGTCGACGAGAGCCGCACCCTGCTGAGCACCCTGCGCGGTCAACTACTGGGAGTGCAGAGGGAGCTGGGGGCGGTCGAGCCGACCCTTCCGCAGACCTTGCTGTACGAGGACGTCAGCACGGGCGACGATCTGCTCTGCGGGCCCGCCGTGCTGAACGGGGAGACCGGCCGGGCGCTGCGGGCCGTCGAGGGCGTTCTGCCGCTCTTCGACCTGACGCTCCCTCAACGCATCACGCTGCTCGGATTCTTCATCGCCAGGTACGGCCGAGGCGGGCGCTGCGACGACCTGCTGCGCCTGGTCCACGACTTCCACGAGGACTTCTTCGACCAGTACGTGTCGTTCACCTCCAAGCGCGTCTCCTTCGACGCGGACGGCGCGTACGTCCCCGAGGAGAACTGGCTCGGGCAGAGCGAGATGAAGACCCTCGACCGTGCCCGCGGACACTTTCACGGTGGTCTGCGTGCCCTGTGGGAGCACCACGGGCCGACGGGGGCGGAGGAGATCGAGCTGGCCGATGACCTGCTCGCCACGACCGCCGCCGAACTCGCGCCGCTCGCAGGCCACTTCGTCCCGCAGAGCCACCATCTCCAGCTCTCCAGGCCCGACGGAGGCCGGCAGCTCGTCGTCCTCAACAAGTCCTACGGCGGACTGGCCTTCCCCTTCAGCCGCTTCACCCACCTCTACGACGGCACAGGACCGGACACGGACACCGCGGCACCCGGCCTCTCCGACGCCCTTCGCGAGGAGATCGCGGACCGCCGTCCGGACGGCACCGTGTTCGCCGAAGTCACCGGAGGGCCGGTCACCAGCAACCTGAACCTGCACGGCCGGCTCACCGACCACCAGATCGTCTGTCCGGGCGAGACCAGCTCCGCGCCCGAGGCGGCCCGCATCCACCTCGACGACCTCTACGTCGAACACGACGAGGCGGCCGGTCGTCTGGTGCTCCGCTCCCGCCGCCTCGACCGCGAGGTCGTGCCGGTCTACCTCGGCTACCTCGTGCCGATCGCGCTCCCCGCCATCCCGCGCACCCTGCTCCTGCTCTCCCCGAGCACCATGGCCCCCTTCGACGTCTGGGCGGGGGTGCCCGAGGGAGAGGCCGAGGACGGGGTCACCCGCAGGCCACGGGTCCGCCACGGAAACGTGGTGGTCGGCCGGCGCACCTGGACCGCGCTCGCCGAGGTCCTGCCGGCCCCGCGCCCCGGCACGGGGGAGGAGGGGCACTACCTGGACTGGCAGCGCTGGCGCCGCGCCCACGGGCTGCCCGACCGCTGCTTCGCCACGGTCTCCCACTCCGGCCAGGGGCCGATCGGAGCCAAGCCGCTCTACGTCGACTTCGACAGCCCGCTCTCCCTGTCCGCGCTCGACGCCCTCGTGGAGCGGAAGCCGGGCACCCGGGTGGCGTTCCAGGAGATGCTCCCCACCGAGGACGGGCTCCACGTCACCTCGCGGCGCGGCCGGCACGTGGCCGAACTCGCCGTGGAGACCTTCACCACCCGCCATGTCCCGCAGTCCGGCCAGGAGGTCGCACCGTCATGCCCGAACTGACCGAGCCCGCGGCCTTCCGGGTGGCCCCGGAAGGCACCGAACCCTCGCCCTGGCTGGCGCTGCACGTCTTCTACGCCGCCAACCCCCAGCCGCTGCTCGTCGACTGTGTGCGTCCGCTGGTCGACCGGCTCACCGGGGACGGCCTGCTGTCCGGGTACTTCTTCATCAACTACTGGCTGGAGGGGCCGCACGTGAGGCTGCGCCTGCGGCCGAGCGGCCCCGACGCCGAAGCCGAGGTGCGCCGCCGCGCCGAGGAGACGATCGACGGCTTCCTGAAGAGCCGCCCGGCGCTCTACGAGGTCGACTCCGGATTCCTCAAGGACTTCTACAACGCCCTCTTCGACATCGAGTTCCCGGGCGAGGACCGGGCCGGGTACATGGGCGCGGACGGCCGGATGAACCTCAGGCCGAACAACTCCTTCTCCTCCGAGGTCTACGCCCCCGAGTACGCCAAGTACGGCGGTCCGGCCGGGGTGGACCTCGCCGAATGGCACTTCCGGCACTCCAGCGACCTCGTCCTGGAGGCGTACCGGAGCATGAATCTTCACCTGCGGACGGTGCTGCTCGGGACGTCCGCCCAGCTGATGATGGTGATGGCGAGCTGCTTCCTGCCCGAGGAGGAGCGGCTCGCGGAGTACCTCGACTCGTACTACGCCTTCTGGCACCGGCTGTTCCCGGGGACCGGCTTCATCGGATCCACCGAGTACGAGCGCACCTACGAGCGCATGGCACCCTCGCTCGGCGCCCGGTTCGACCGGCTCAGGGAGGCCGTCGCGAGCCGCGACCTGGCCCGGCTGCCGGCGTTCCTGCGCGGCTGGGCCGAGCACTGCCTGGAGCTGCGCGACCGGGTGGTGGACCTCACCGAGCGGGGCGAACTCGCCTTCCCGGCCTGGGAAGGCCCGGCCCGTGAGGACACCGGACAGGAGCGCGCCGAGGATCCCGACGCGGCCCCGCTGGTCACCGTGACCCATGTCCCGGCAGTGTTGCCCCGTCTGCTTTCGCCGTACATGCACATGACCAACAACCGGCTGCATGTGACGATCCGGGACGAGGCGTACCTGGCGTTCATCCTGGGCCGGGTGCTGCGCGAGCCGGCCGGCGGGCCGCGAGCCGGACGGCAGGACGCCTCATGAGCGCGACGGAGCACGCCGACCGTGCCGCCGCCGCCCGCGCCTACCGGCCCGCGCTGCGGCCCGGCGTGCTGATCGGCCCGGCCGTGCTGCGCGGACCGCGGACCGTGCACCTCATCAAACACCCGGTCAGCGGCGCCACGTTCGAGGTCGGCCCCAAGGAGCACTTCGTCATCAGCCGGCTCGACGGCACCCGGAACCTCGACGACGTCGTATCCGAGTACGCGGCCCGCTTCCGCCTCAGGCTCCCCGAGGACCAGTGGACCCGGCTGCTCGGCCTGCTCGGCACCCGCGGACTGCTCGCCGGATCCCCGGACCCCGCACCGCCCGAGCCGCCGCCCGCCCGCACCGGCACCTTCTGGAAGGGCAGCCGGCGGACCGTCGCGGACGCGCACAGGACCGCCGGACGCCTGCACCGACTGCTGTCCCCGCTGCTCCGCCCCTGGGCCCAACTGCCCCTGGTGGCAGCCGTTCTGGTGATGATCGGCACCGTGCTCGCGGATCCGGTGACGTTCCTCGACGGAACCCTCGACGTGCTGACCCGGCCCCTCGTGCTGATCCCGTTCGCGGTCTTCCTCTGGTTCAGCATCTGCCTGCACGAACTCGCCCACGGCATCGCCGCCCGGCATTACGGCGGCGTGGTCACCGAGATCGGGCTGCGTTGGCGGTTCCCGGCCATGATGATGTACTGCACGGTCGACAACTACCTGTTCCTGCCCGGCCTGCGGTCCAAGCTGGTGGTGGCCGCGGCGGGCGCTCACGTCAACCTGGTGCTCCTGCTGCCCTTCGCGCTCTGGTGGGCGCTCCTGGAGCCGACGGACCCCGTCCGCCCGCCGCTCGCCGGCATGCTCTTCATCGGCTGCGTGCAGGCCCTGAGCAACCTCGTCCCGCTGCCGCCGCTGGATGGGTACCGCATCCTCAGCCACACCCTGGGCACCGCCAACCTCGCCCCGGAGACCCGGACCTACCTGGCCCTGCGCCGGCGCGGGCGGGAGGCGGTCGCCGCGTACCCGCGACGGGCCCGCCGTATCCACACCTCCTACGCCGCCACGGCGGTCGTCCTGGTGCTGCTCGCGGTGGCCGGAACCTGCACGGCCGTACTCCTCCTGCTGTTCCGATGACCTCGACCTCCCGACCCGACGGCGAAAGATCACGCAACTCATGAATGAGGTACCCGCATGAGCTCCACCACCCCCCTCACAGATCCCGGAGCCCAACCGGCCGTCGCGGTCGGCGACGTGACCAAGACCTATGGCGACCGCAGGGCCGTCGACGGGGTCTCCCTGACCATCCGGCGCGGCGAGTTCTTCGGGCTGCTCGGCCCCAACGGCGCCGGAAAGTCCACCCTGGTGGAGATCATGGAAGGGCTGCGCAAGGCCGACTCCGGATCGGTCACGGTGTTCGGCGAGTCGCCCTGGCCGCGCAACACCGCCCTGCTGCCGCGCATGGGCGTACAGACGCAGTCCTCGGCCTTCTTCGTGCGGCAGACCGTCCACGAGCACCTGCGTACCGTCGCGGCGCTGTTCGGCGCGGACCGCGCGGCCGTCGACGCCACCCTCGGCGCCGTGGGCCTCGACGGGCAGCACGACGTCCGGGTCGACAACCTCTCCGGCGGCCAGCGTCAGCGGCTCGCCATCGCCTCAGCGCTGGTCCACGGACCCGAGCTGATCTTCCTCGACGAGCCGACCGCCTCGCTCGACCCGGAGGGCCGCCGCGATCTGTGGGAGGTCCTGCGCGGCCTCAAGGCGGAGGGCCGGACCATCGTCTACACCACGCATCACCTGGACGAGGCGGAGGCACTCTGCGACCGCGTCGGCATCCTGGTGGCCGGCCGACTCGTCGTCACCGACGAACCGCAGCACCTGATCCGGACCTTCGGCGCGAGCAGCCGACTGCTGGTCCCGCTCGGCCGGATCGACGAGGAGCGGGCCCGGTCCCTGCCCGGTGTGGACGGCGTCTTCGTGCAGGGTGGGCACCTCGTCCTGGAGACCCGCGCCACCGGCCGGGTGCTCGCCGCCCTCGACACCGTGACCGGCCTGGACGGTGTGCAGACCCGCACGCCCAGCCTCGAGGACGTCTACCTCGACCTCACCGCCCGGCGGACCCCCCTCGCCCCGAACAACCAGGAGCAGCAGGCATGAGCGCCTACTCCGCCCTGACCGCAGCGGGCTACCGCGCCCAGGTCCGGGACAAGACGACCGTCTTCTTCACCTTCGCCTTCCCGCTGATCTTCCTCGTCGTCTTCGGACTCGTGTTCCGCGGCCGTGCCGTCGAGGAGAGCGGCTTCTCGTACCTCTCCTACACCGCCTCCGGAGTGCTCTCCTGGGGCGTCGCCAACGCGGCCGTCTTCGGCATCGGGTTCACGCTGATGCAGTGGCGCGCGGACGACATCCTCCGGATGATCCGCATGTCGCCCGCCCCGCTGTCCTCCGTCATCGGGTCCCGCTACGTCCTCGCCCTGGGCGTGGGATTCGTCCAGTCGGTGCTCTTCGTCGGCGTGGCGATGCTTCCGGGCTTCGGCCTCGTGCCCGCCTCCCGGTGGCCCCTGCTGATCCCCGTCATGCTCCTCGGCATCACGACCTTCCTGCTGCTCGGCGTGATCATCGGCAGCATCGCCGACACCCCGGAATCGGTCGCCGGCATCGCCAACTTCCTGATGCTGCCCATGGCGTTCCTGTCCGGCTCGTTCTTCCCCCTGGACTCCATGCCGGAGTGGCTGCAGCGCATCTCGCTGATCCTGCCGCTGCGCTATCTCAACGACGCGGTGTCGGCCGCGCTGACGGGCCGCGGGGACCTCTCCGACATCGGTGTGGGGTGTGCCGGACTCGTCGCGTTCGCCGTCGTCTTCGGGGCCGTCGCGGCGCGCACCTTCCGCTGGACGAAGACATCATGAGCACCGCCACCCGGCTGCTTCCGCATCCGATGGAGGAGGCCCGGGACGCCCTCCAGGCCTCCCTGGAGGGCCACTTCGGCGCCGACGCCCCACGGGTCGTGCCGCTCGGTGCCGTCGGCGCGGGTGCGGGCACCGAGGCACCGGACCCCTGGAGCGCGGACCGTCCGGCGGCGCTGGTTCACCTCAGCGCCTCGGCGGTGCTCCTCGGACCGTGGGGAGGAGACGGCACCGCACCCGCCTGCGGGCGCTGTCTCGCCCTGCGGTGGCAGCGGTTGCGCAGCCGCAGCGAGCGCAACGCCCTGGAGACCGGCGGCCTCGACGGGCCCCGCCCCGCCGGCGCCTGGCCGCTGCTCACCCCTCATGTCCATGACGCCGTGGCCGCGCTGTGCGAGGCCCTGCTGCGCGGGCCCCGTCCCGTGCCGCCCGCCGAGCACCCGGCGGACCGCGCCCTGCCCCAGGTGACCCGCATCGACCTGGCGAACCTGCTCGTCAGGACCTACCCCCTGCTCACCGACCCGCTCTGCCCGGACTGCGGACCGCGAGCCCGGGCCCGGACAGCGGACGAGGTACGGCCGCTCACCCCCGTACCGCGTCCCAAACCGGACCCCGGCTCCTACCGGCTGCGCTCGGCTTTCGCCTACCCGCTCCCCGTCGACGCCCTGGCCAATCCGGTCTGTGGCGCGCTGGGGGCCGGCACGTGGAACGACGTCACCTCGTCCACCACCGCCCCGGTGGCCGGCAGCGCGTTCGTCCGGGGGTACGCGGGGCTCCACGACGTCACCTGGAGCGGGCAGGAGAACTCCTTCGCCACCAGCCGTCGGCTCGCGTTCCTCGAGGGCCTGGAGCGGTACGCGGGCACCCATCGGCGTGGCGGCCACGCGCCGGTCGTCGGCTCGTACGAGGACCTGAGGGCGCAGGCGATCGATCCCGCGGTGTGCGGCCTGTACAGCCCGGAGACGTACCGGGACGACCCGATGGTCAGGCCGTTCGACCCCGGCCGGCCCATCCCCTGGGAGTGGGGCTGGTCGCTGCGGGACGAGCGCCCCGTCCTGGTGCCGTCGCGGCTGGTCTACTACAGCATCCCCCTCGCCGACGACGACTTCGTCTTCGAATGCTCCAACGGCTGTGCCATCGGCGGCTGTCCGGAGGAGGCGGTCCTCGGCGGCCTGCTCGAACTCGTCGAGCGCGACTCCTTCCTGAACGGCTGGTACGGCGCGGTCCGGCTGCCTCGCGTCGACCTGGCGTCGGTCGGCAGCCCCACGGTCGCCGCCATGGTCGAGCGGGCCGCCCTGCAGGGCTACGACGTGCATGCCTTCGACAACCGGATCGACCTGGCCATCCCGGCCGTCACCGTGGTCGGCGTACGCAGGGACGGTGGACCCGGCACCTTGTCCTTCGCGGCCGCGGCCTCCCTGGACCCGAGGTCCGCGGTCGAGGGGGCGCTGTCCGAGGTGCTGAGCTACATCCCGCACCTGGCCCGGCAGACCGCCGAACGCCGCGCCGAACTGGAGGCCATGGCCGACGACTTCACCCTCGTACGGCATCTGAAGGACCACCCCCAGCTCTACGGGCTGCCCCGCATGGCCGAGCACGCGCACGGCTATCTGGAACCGTCGGAGGCCCGCTCCTTCGACGACGTGTACCGGGACTGGGAGAGTCGTGGCCGCCCCCGCACCGGCGACCTGCGGGACGACGTCGCCGTGGTCAGGGACGAGCTGGTCCGGGCCGGCCATGACGTCATCGTCGTCGACCAGACCTCGCCCGAGCAGGAACGGATGGGGCTGCGCACGGTCGCCACGGTGGTGCCGGGGCTGCTGCCGATCGACTTCGGCTGGAACCGGCAGCGCGCCCTGCTGATGCCCCGGCTGCGCACCGCGCCACGACGCGGCGGACACCGGGACCGCGACCTCACCGACGCCGAGATCCGCAGGGCTCCGCATCCCTTCCCCTGAACCCGATCCTCTGAACACCCCCCACCCGGGTCTCCCCGCGCCGCGGTGGAGGCCCGGCCCTTCCCCGGAGTCCGCCGATGAACCCGCCGTCCCTCCTCGTCCTCGCCGGAGACGTCCTGCGGCCGGCCCTCACCCTCTACATGGACCTCCACGCCCATCCCGAGACGTCCGGCCAGGAAGCCCGCACCGCGGACCGCTTCGCCGGACGACTCACCGCGGCCGGCTGCGACGTCACCCAGGGGGTGGGCGGCCACGGCGTCGTCGGCGTCCTCCGCAACGGGGACGGACCTCGCGTCTGGCTACGGGCGGAGCTCGACGCGCTCCCGATCCGCGAGCGGACCGGGCTGCCGTACGCCAGCCGCAACGACGCAATGCACGCATGCGGCCACGACCTGCACCTGGCCGCGGCGACCGGGGCCGCGGAGCTGCTCGCCCGGCTCTCCGGCCGATGGCGCGGCACCCTGGTGGTGGTGGGACAGCCCGCCGAGGAGACGCTCGGCGGGGCCGAGGCCATGCTGCGCGACCGACTGTACGAACGGTTCGGCAGGCCCGATGCCGTACTCGCCCAGCACGCCGCGCCCCTGCCCTCCGGCACCGTCGCGCATGCGACGGACGAGACGCCGATGGCGGCGGCCGGCGCGGTGCTCGACGTGACGGTGCACGGACGAGGCGGCCACGCGGCCACTCCGCACCTGGCGGTCGACCCGGTCGTCGCCGCGGCCGCCATCGTCACCCGGCTCCAGAACGTCGTCGCCCGCGAGACCGCGCCCGACGACCAGGTGACGCTGACCGTGGGCATGCTCCGGGCCGGAACCGCCGCCAACGTCATACCGGACGAGGCCGCTCTCGGCATCGGGGTCCGCGCATCGAGCGAGGCGTCCCTCGACCGGGCCCTGTCCGCCGTACGCCGTATCGTCCTGGCCGAGAGCGCCGCCGCGGGCGCCCCCAGGGAACCCGAGGTGACCGTCGTCTCCCGCTCGGCGGCCCTGCGCTGCGACCCGAGCACCACCGCGTCGATACGGCGCTCCCACTCGCGCCTCCTGGGCGCGGGACGGGCCCTGACCTGGCCGGGATCCATGGCCGCGGAGGACTTCCCGCTGTTCGGCGACGCCGGAGCCGGGATCCACGGGCAGCACGGAGTACCCCTGGTCTACTGGATGCTCGGCGTGCTGAACCCGGCCGCATGGGGCCGGGCGACGGCCGACGGCCCCGACACCCCGCCGGCCCCCAACCACTCCCCGTACTTCGCGCCCGACATCCGCACCGCCCTGCGCCCGGCGATCGCCGCGCTGACGACCGCGGCGCTCGACCGGTTCGCCGCCACCTGAGACGTCCGGCGATCGGAACGCGACGGATCAGGAATCAAGAAGCGTGGACCCCGCCCCGCCACTAGCGTGACCGGTACGGAGACGGCACGTCCACGCGAGCCGGGCGACGCCGGCGGAGGCCGCGCAGGCGGCCCGCCCAACAGATGGAGACACGAAGAGCATGGCCAAGAGGACGAACACGCAGACGCCCGCGCCGCGCGCCACCGAGAGCCACGACGTGATCCGTGTGCTCGGCGCCCGCGAGAACAACCTCAAGGACGTCAGCATCGAGATCCCGAAGCGCCAGCTCACGGTCTTCACCGGAGTCTCCGGCTCGGGCAAGAGCTCGCTGGTCTTCGACACGATCGCCGCGGAGTCGCAGCGGCTGATCAACGAGACCTACAGCGCCTTCGTCCAGGGCTTCATGCCGACCCTCGCACGGCCCGACGTCGACGTCCTCGAAGGGCTGACGACCGCGATCAGCGTCGACCAGCAGCGGATGGGGGCCGACCCCCGGTCCACGGTCGGCACCGCCACCGACGCCAACGCGATGCTCCGCATCCTCTTCAGCCGCCTCGGCAAGCCGCACATCGGCCCGCCCAGCGCCTACGCCTTCAACGTGCCCACGGTCCGGGCAGCGGGTGCCATCACCGTCGAGCGCGGTGAGAAGAAGGCGGTGAAGGCGACCTTCAGCCGTACCGGCGGCATGTGCGCGCGCTGCGAGGGCCGCGGTTCGGTCACCGACCTCGACCTCACCCAGCTCTACGACGACTCCAAGTCGCTCGACGAGGGCGCGCTGACCATCCCCGGCTACAAGCCGGGCGGCTGGAACTACCGGCTGTACAGCGAGTCCGGCTTCTTCGCCTCGGACAAGCCGATCCGCAGATTCACCAAGCGGGAGCTGCACGCCTTCCTCCACCACGAGCCGACCCGGATGAAGATCGCGGGCATCAACATGACCTACGAGGGTCTGATCCCGCGGATCCAGAAGTCGATGCTCGCCAAGGACAAGGAGGGGATGCAGCCCCACATCCGCGAGTTCGTGGAGCGGGCCGTCACCTTCACCACCTGCCCCGAGTGCGACGGCACCCGGCTCGCCGAGGGCGCCCGGTCGTCGAAGATCAAGCGGATCAGCATCGCCGACGCCTGCGCGATGCAGATCAGCGACCTGGCCGAATGGGTCCGCGGCCTGAAGGAGCCCTCGGTGGCGCCGCTGCTCACCGCGCTGGGGCACACCCTCGACTCGTTCGTCGAGATCGGGCTCGGCTACCTCTCGCTCGACCGGCCGGCGGGCACGCTCTCGGGCGGCGAGGCACAGCGCGTCAAGATGATCCGCCACCTCGGCTCCGCGCTCACCGACGTCACCTACGTCTTCGACGAGCCGACGATCGGGCTGCACCCGCACGACATCCAGCGCATGAACGACCTGCTGCTGCGGCTGCGCGACAAGGGCAACACCGTCCTGGTCGTGGAGCACAAGCCGGAGACGATCGCGATCGCCGACCACGTCGTCGACCTCGGCCCCGGCGCCGGTACGGCGGGGGGCACCGTCTGCTTCGAGGGCACCGTCGAAGGGCTGCGGCGCGGCGACACCGTCACCGGCCGCCACCTCGACGACCGGGCCACCGTCAAGGAGACGGTGCGCAAGCCCACCGGCGCCCTGGAGATCCGCGGCGCGACGGCGAACAACCTGCGGAAGGTCGACGTCGACGTCCCGCTCGGGGTGCTCGTCGTCGTCACCGGTGTCGCGGGCTCCGGCAAGAGCTCCCTCGTCCACGGATCGATCCCGGCGGGCGAGGACGTGGTCGCGATCGACCAGAGCCCGATCCGCGGCTCGCGGCGGAGCAACCCCGCGACGTACACCGGGCTGCTCGAACCGATCCGCAAGGCGTTCGCGAAGGCCAACGACGTGAAGCCGGCGCTGTTCAGCGCCAACTCCGAGGGCGCCTGCCCCACCTGCAACGGCGCCGGCGTCATCTACACCGACCTGGCCATGATGGCCGGGGTGGCCACCACCTGCGAGGACTGCGAGGGCAAGCGGTTCCAGGCATCGGTACTCGAATACCACCTCGGCGGACGCGACATCAGCGAGGTGCTCGCGATGTCGGTGAACGAGGCCGAGGACTTCTTCGGCGCCGGCGAGGCCCGCACGCCCGCCGCGCACAAGATCCTCGAACGACTCTCCGACGTCGGGCTCGGCTACCTCACCCTCGGCCAGCCCCTCACCACGCTGTCCGGCGGCGAACGGCAACGGCTCAAGCTGGCCACGCACATGGCGGAGAAGGGCGGCGTCTACGTCCTCGACGAACCGACCACCGGCCTCCACCTCGCCGACGTCGAGCACCTGTTGGGGCTGCTCGACCGGCTCGTCGACGCCGGAAAGTCGGTCATCGTCATCGAGCACCACCAGGCGGTGATGGCGCACGCCGACTGGATCATCGACCTCGGCCCCGGCGCCGGCCACGACGGCGGGCGGGTCGTCTTCGAGGGCACACCCGCCGACCTCGTCGCCGACCGCTCCACCCTCACCGGCGAGCACCTCGCGGCCTACGTCGGCAGCTGACGGAACCGCACAGGCCCAGGGGTGTCCGGCGGATCACGTGGACACCCCTTAGCCTTGCCGAGTGACGACGATCTTCGTACTGGACGGCAAGCGCATCGAGAAGCTGGAGGACTTCTGGCGGGTGATGGGCGAAGCGGTCAACGGTCCCGGCGGCTACTTCGGAAGCAACCTCGACGCGTTCAACGACTGCCTCCGCGGCGGCTACGGCACCCCCGAGAACGGCGACTTCACGGTCGAGTGGCACGACCACGCCCACTCCCGGCATGCGCTGGGACACCCGGAGACCGCTCGCCAACTGGAACTCCGGCTGAAGCGCTGCCACCCCGACAACAGGCCCGCGGTCGCCGAGAAGCTCGACGCGGCACGCGCCGGCCGGGGACCGACGGTCTTCGACTGGATCGTCGAGATCTTCGAAGCCCAGGTCCCCGGAGCGCTGGTGCTCCGCTGATCCTCAGTCGAGGAACTCCCCGTCGCGGGCCACGACGACTCCGCCGTGCACGACCATGTCGCGCCGCGGCATGTCCACCACGACCTGGGGCAGGCACTCGCCCCGTACGAGGACGAAGTCGGCCGGTGCGCCGGGCTCCAGGTCCGCGTGGGCGAGGCCCATGACGTCGGCGCCTCCGTGGGCCGCGACGCGGTAGCAGTTCGTCAGCTCCTCGTCGAGGCGTACGTCCGTCACCCAGCCGAGCAGATGCGCGCGGTGCAGCATGTCGGCGTTGCCGAACGGGCTCCAGGAGTCGCGCACACCGTCGGAGCCGAGCCCGACCCGCACCCCGTGCTCGCGCAGTCGGGCGATCGGCAGCACGAGGGAGTCGGACGGTGCCACCGTGGTGAGGGCGATGTCCTGGTCGCCCAGGTCGGCGGCGAGGGCACCGAGTTCGCCGTCGGTCAGGCCGGGCAGGCAGAAGACGTGGCTGACGGTGACCTTGCCGGCCAGGGACAACGCGCGCGTGCGGTCGATGATGCCGCGCATGGCCTTGATCCCCTTCTCGCCACGGTCGTGCAGATGGATGTCCACGCCGATGCCGTGCCGGTCCGCGATGCCGAAGACGAGGTCGAGCTGCTCGTCGAGGGCATCGTCGAAACCGATCGGGTCGATGCCGCCGATCATGTCGATGGCGCCCGTGCGCGCCGCCTCCTCCAGCAACTCGGCCGTGCCCGGCGTACGGACGACGCCGTGCTGAGGGAACGCCACGATCTGGACGTCGAGGGCGTGGCGCAGTCGCCGCCGAGCCTCCGCGACGCCCTCGACACCCGCGAGGCCGTAGGCCGGAGCCACGTCGGCGTGGGCGCACATCGCCCGCGTGCCGCGGGTGACGGCGTGGGCCATCAGCCCGTACGCGCGCTCCGCGACGGGGCGGCGCTGGCCGCGGAACAGCTCCACGTCCTGGGCGACGTAGTCGGCGATGCCGCTCGCCGGCTTCCGCGACACCCAGGAGCCGCCCCAGGTCGTCTTGTCGGGGTGGATGTGCGCGTCCACGAGCGAGGGGAGCGCGATCCGGCCGCCGCCGTCGACGACCTGCGCGCCGCGCGGCGCCGGGCCGTCGACAACACGGCCGTCGACGACCACGAGGTCCGTGGGCTTCGCCGCGCCGAACGGGCGCACGTTGCGGAAGACCACGGCCTTGTCGCGGCGTCCCTTCGCACCGGACGTGGCCGCCGACGCCGACGCTTCGGCGGTGACGGTCGCGGCCTCGGCGGGGGCGCCGACGGCCCATGTGGCGGTGGTGCTCGCCAGGGCGGCGGCGCCGGCCAGCATCGTGCGACGGGAAAGGGCGCTGGGGGCGGTCGGGGACGGCTGCATGGGGACTCCTTCGGAGGGATGGTGCGGGGAAGGGGGTTCGGGGGTGTCGACGGGGAGCGGTGGACGGCCGCGGTGCATGCGGGGACGACGGGTGTACGTGGGGGATGCGGCGTCGCGGGTCGGGGTACGGCGCACGGCCCTGCGGCGGCTTGGGACGTGGGCCGTCGGCACGGCGGCCATGGGACATCGTGCGGGCGTTGGCCCCTCCGTACGGGCCAACGTGCGGGCGCGGGGGCCGCTTGGCCTGGGCACCGACACGCCGGTGTCCGGCACACGACACGCCGGCGGCGTCCGGGGCGGACGCCGAGCTGTGGTGCCGCGCCGTGCCGCCGCCGGTGCTGCCCTGCCGCGCTCCCGCGCTGCCGCGCCGGCCGCCTTGCCGTGCTGCCTTGCAGTGCCGCCGTGCCGCCGTGCCGCTCAGCCGGCGTGCGGCCGCGGTCCGGCGGGGACCCGGCGCGCCGCTGTCGAGGTCAGACCGGGATGCCCGCCCGTACGACTCGGACCGGCCGCATCAGAGTCGTGACGTCGGCCAGCGGGTCGCCGTCCACGAGGATCGCGTCGCCCGCGAAGCCACGCGCGAGGCGGCCCACGGTGCGTTCGTGACCGAGGAGGCGCGCGGCGCCGGTCGTGGCGGTGCGGATCGCGTCGAGCGCCGGCAGCCCGGCCGCCCGCATCAGCTCCACCTCGCGACCGATCGGGCGCACGATGCCGCCCGAGGAGTCGGTCCCGGCGGCGAGCGGGACGCCCAGTTCGTGTGCGGCGAGGACGGCCCGCTTGAGGACGGGGAGGTACGCGCGCCCCCGCTCGGCGAGGACCGGGTTCGTGGACTCCGCCAGGCCGGCGATGGCCGTCAGCGTGGGCGTGAAGTACGTCCCCCGGCGGCGCATCTCGCGCAGGGTGCGCTCGCCGACGAACGCGCCGTGCTCCAGCGAGCGGATGCCAGCCGTGACGGCGTCGTGGCAGCCCTGCTCGCTGTAGCTGTGGCACAGCACGCCCTTGCCGCGCCGTCGGGCCGCCGCGACGATCTCGGCGAGCTGTTCGTGCGAGTACACCTGGGCGAGCGGGTCCTGCTCGGGCAGCCCGGCGCGCTCGTTGACGCGCGTCTTGATCACGTCCGCGCCGCGGTCCAGGTTCACCTCGACGACACGGCGCAGCGCCTCGGCGGAGCGCACGCCTTCCTTGAGGCGTACGAGCGGAGTGAGTTCGGGGCCGGCGAGCAGGCTGTCGCCGAGGTCCGGGGTGACGAAGACTCCGGCGGCGGTCAGCCGGGGCGCGAGGGCGGGGCTGTGCCGGGCGAGGTCGCGGACGGCGATGTCCTGGTAGAAGGAGGTCGATCCGCTGCGCGCGCTGGTCGCGCCCTTGAGGACGGCGGCGCGGGCCTCGGCGGCGGTGCTGAGGTGGATGTGCGCGTCGACGAGGCCCGGCAGGATCCAGCGGCCGTGGGCATCGAGGACCTCGGCGTCCCGCGGCACGGTGACCCGGCCCCGGCGGCCGCCCGCGCGCACGGTCCCGTCCTCGATGACGACGACGGCGTTCTCGGTGACCTCACCCGTGGCCGGGTCGAGGAGCGTACCGCCCTCGATGACGAGGCTTCCGCCCCGAACGGCGGCGCCCGCGCCGACCCGGCCCGCGGCGGGCGAGTCCCCGTCGCGGTCGGCGGCGGAGGCCACCGCGGAACCGGCCGCGGCCATGGTGCCGGCGAACGCTGCCGCACCGGCGAGGACGCCACGGCGGGTCAGCCTGCTGGGGGGCGGCGGCGTGGCTCCGACGCACATGGGAGCTCCTTGGGGAGTAGGAGGGGCGACTCCCGGTTTTGTATACCAAGCGCGAGAGGCGGGGCAGGGTGAAGCTCTCGCGAGGGAGTAATGCCTGGAAGGTGGCACGGCCGAACGACGTGATGGACGGCCTACGCAGGCTTGGTATACAAAGAGCCTAGGCCTCGCCGAAGAGCGAGCGCAGCGCGACGGCCCTGCTGTCCCGCACGTGCAGGAGCGTGCTCGCCCCCGCGGCCTCCGCGTCACCGGCCGCGATGTGCCGGTACATCTCCGCGTGCTGGGCCCTCATGTGCGCGGGCTCCGCGCGCAGGCCGAACAGCAGACGCAGCTGCCAGCTCAGCTGCTCCATGGTGCGCGCGAGCAGCGGATTGCCCGACAGCTCCACGACGCCCTCGTGGAACGCGGTGTACGCGGCCACCTCGCGCGTCCCCTCGTCCGCCGCGGCCGCCGACTCGGCCTGGCGCAGCGTCGCCTCCAGGGCGGCGAGCCCTTCGGCGCGTCCCGCCGCCGCGGCCCGCGCCGCGAGCCGCGACGCCTGGACGGCGAGCGGTTCCCACACCTCGTACAGGTGCTCCACGTCGGCGCGCTCCAGGCGGCGAACGCGTACACCGCTGTGCGGGAGCAGTTCGAGGAGTCCTTCGGCGACCAGCGCCCGCAGCGCCTCGCGCACCGGCACGCGGGACATGCCCAGCTCCTCGGCCACCTCGCGTTCCACGAGCCGGGCGCCCTGTGCGTACCGCCGGTCGACGATCCGCTGCAGCACGGCCTCGCGCGCCCGCGCGCTCAGCGAGGCCGTCGAGCCGGTCCTCCTGTCGTCCGCCACGTTCCCGGCCCTCCGTTCGGCGTGTCCCGGGCGAGGATACGTCCGGCGACCTGCGCGGCACCGGCTCTCCGGCCGGGTCTGGCTCGCCGCTGGAGGATCTTCCACCGGGAGCAAGACGGAATGGGGAATTCCGTGCACAGATGACCACGCCGTGCTACAGTCGAGATCAGTTGCAGTTGTGGTTCCCATAGACTTCAAGTGCCTTTGACGATGATGAATCGTCGGGCACTTTTTGTATTTTCGGTGCTGTTTCCGGACGGGGAAATCATCGCGCGACGCCGGGATTCGCACAGTGCGGATTCCCGGGTAATGCCCCGAAGGAGATATGGCATGGCTACTGGCACCGTGAAGTGGTTCAACTCGGAAAAGGGTTTCGGCTTCATCGAGCAGGAGGGTGGCGGCCCGGACGTGTTCGCCCACTACTCCAACATCGCGACCTCCGGCTTCCGTGAGCTGCAGGAGGGCCAGAAGGTGACCTTCGACGTCACGCAGGGCCAGAAGGGCCCGCAGGCGGAGAACATCCTCCCCGCCTGACCTTCACACGTCTGACGCAGCTGGGGTCCTCACCCGAGAGGTGAGGGCCCCGGCTCGTTACGTTTCCGGCCGCCGTTCTCGACTTGTCGGCCGTTTCCCGCCACATCCCGGCCATTTCCCGGCACGAAGGTTCCATGCAAAGGTTTTCATGAGCAGCTCAGTCCGCCCGGACCGCACCCGTCGTACCTCCACGTCCAAGGACGAATTCGCGCAGCCGGTCAGCCACACACCGGCCCTTCCCGCCGTCGCGTCCTTCGACGAACTCGGCCTGCCCGCCGAGGTACGAGAGCTGCTCACCGCCCACGGGGTCGACACGCCCTTCCCGATCCAGGCCGCCACCCTGCCGAACGCCCTCGCCGGGCGGGACGTCCTGGGGCGGGGCCGCACCGGATCCGGCAAGACGCTCGCCTTCGGGCTCCCGCTGCTCGTCCGGACCGCCGGCCGCAGGGCCGAGGCGCGCAAGCCGCGGGCGCTCGTGCTCGTCCCCACCCGCGAGCTGGCCCAGCAGGTCACCGACGAGCTCACGCCGTACGCCCGGGCACTGAAGCTGCGGATGGCCACCGTGGTCGGCGGCATGTCGATCGGGCGGCAGGCGACCGCGCTGCGCGACGGGGCCGAGGTCGTCGTCGCGACACCCGGACGCCTCATGGATCTCGTCGAGCGCAAAGACGCCCGGCTGGACCGGGTGGACATCACCGTCCTCGACGAGGCCGACCAGATGGCCGACATGGGCTTCATGGACCAGGTCACCGCACTGCTCGACCTCGTACGCGCCGACGGCCAGCGCATGCTGTTCTCCGCCACACTCGACAAGAACGTCGACCTGCTGGTGCGGCGCTACCTCCACGACGCGGTGGTCCACTCGGTCGACCCCTCGGCCGCCGCCGTCGCCACCATGGAGCACCACGTCCTCCAGGTCCACGGCGCCGACAAGTACGCCACCGCCACCGAGATCGCCGCTCGCGACGGGCGCGTGATCATGTTCCTGGCCACCAAGGCCTCGGTCGACCGCTTCACCGCGCACCTGCTGGGCAGCGGTGTACGGGCCGCCGCCCTGCACGGCGACAAGTCCCAGCCGCTGCGCACCCGCACCCTGGAGCGCTTCCGGAACGGCGACGTCACGGTCCTCGTGGCCACCAACGTCGCGGCGCGCGGCATCCACGTCGACGACCTCGACCTCGTCGTCAACGTCGATCCGCCCGCCGACCACAAGGACTACCTGCACCGCGGCGGGCGCACCGCGCGCGCCGGCGAGTCCGGCAGCGTGGTCACGCTGGTCCTGCCCGACCAGCGGCGCGACGTGGTCCGCCTCATGGCCGACGCGGGGCTCCGCCCCCAGGTCACCCAGGTCCGTTCCGGCGAGGCCGAACTCAGCCGGATCACCGGCGCCAAGGCCCCCTCCGGTGTCCCCGTCGCCGGGAACGCGCCCAGCAGCGAAGGCCCCAAGCGCGGCGGCAAGCCCTTCCGCGGGATGGGCACGGTCCCCGGCAAGCCGGGCCGCGCCAAGAACGAGTCCCGGCGGTCGGCCGAGGACCGCAAGATGGCCGAGGCCCGCAAGGCCGCCCGCGTCCGCCGCGGACGCTGACGCCTCGGCCGCGCCGGGCGTCAGTCGCGCCCGGCGCCTGGCGCATCAGTGGCACCCGACGCCGCGCGTCAGCCGCACCAGGCGTCTGCCGCGCCTGGCGTACCTGTCTTCAGTCGCGCCTGTCTTCAGTCGCACCGGTACGTGAACCGGGTCTCCGCGGTGCGCTCCGGGGCCGGTGAGACGATCACCAGCCTGGCCGTCGCCCGGTGCTCGCCCCGGCCGCGGAAGGTCCACAGCAGATGCAGGCGCGCCTGGGTCTGATGGCGGGCGAGCCGCTCCCGCAGCGGTTCGGACGTGGTGCCGTCGCTGCGCTCCCAGCGGTACGTCACCGTGCCCGGCCGCCCGTCCGTGTCCACCACCGCCACGACGTCCGCCGTACCGTCGCACGCGAGCGGCTCGGACGGTGCGGTGACCGCCACCCCGCGCACGGACACCGTCGGCCCCAGCCGCTGCCAGGCCAGGAAGGCCAGCACGGCCAGCAGCACGACACCGGCCAGGGCGTACCGACCCAGCCCGCGACGGCGCGGGCGCGGGGGCGGTCCGCCGGGGGCCCGCCCGGGCAGCGCGCCGTGCCAGATCTGCGCCGTCGTCGGACCGTCGGCGGCCTGTCGCCGGACGGCCGCGGTCACACCGGGGCCGAAGCGCAGGACCTCGCCCTCGACACGGTCGGGCGGCACGTCGTCCGCCGGCCGTTCGAACCACTGGCTGCCGAGCACCGTGGCGCTGTACTCGTCCGAGTCGTACGGACGCTGGCGTGGATCGCTCATGAGACCGTGCACCCCCGGGTGAGGATCTGCTGCGTGGAACCGCCGTTCGCGGCCGAGGGATCGGTCGTCGCCCGCACACCCCAGTAGCACCCCCCGCCCTGGAAGGCATGGGGCAGCGTGAAGGTGTAGCGGGTCGCTCCACTGCGCCGAAGGCTCTCGGAGCCGTCGGCGACGCCCGGCGCTCCCTTGGTGTCACTCGTGAACCAGCCGATGAGGACCGTCACCGGGCCGGTCCCGTCCGTGACGACCTCGAACGTCGCCTGCGCGGTGCCCGCGCCGGTCTGCCGCAGGCCGGTGACGGACACCGACTTCACGCCGACCGGTCGCGCGGTCGTGGGCGGGCTGGTCACCGGATCCGTCGAAGGCGCGGTCGTGGTCGGAGCCGTCGTCGGCGTCACCGTCGCCGTCGCGGTCGGAGTGGCCGTCGGCGTCTCCGTGGGCGACGGCGGGGGAGTGGACGGAGTCGGTTCGGTGGACGCCGAGGGTGTGGCGTCCGACGGTGTCGTCTCCGGAGACGGTGTCTCCGAAGGCGCGGTGGTGGGGGACTCGGAGGCCTCCGGCAGCGCGCTCGTGGTGGCGAAGGCCTCGGCCGTCGTACGGCCCGCTCCTTCGTCCCCGGCCCGCGCGGCGACGGCGGCCAGCAGGGCCAGGATCAGCGCCCCCACGCCGGCAGGCAGCACCCTCGGCCACAGCCGCGTCCCGCGACCCCGGCCCCCGCTCGGCGGCAGGGTGGTCGTGTGGAGGGCGGTCGTGCCCGCGGCCTGCCCGCCGCCGTTCGAGGGGAGCAGCAGCGGGAGAAGGGCCGCGAGCGCGGCGAGTCTGCGCTGACCGCGCTCCTCCCAGTCGAGCCCGTACGCGGCCGTGGCGACCGTCTCCAACTCGGTCACGAACGCCGCCGCGTTCGCCGGCCGCTGCTCCGGAGCCTTGGCGAGACCGCGCCGGATCAGCGGCCGCAACGGTTCCGGAGCGGCCGCGTCGGGGACGGGGGCGTCGAGGTGCTGGAGCGCCAGTTCGGCGATGTTCTGGCCGGTGAACGGCTTGTGCCCGGTGAGGCATTCGTAGAAGGTCGCGGTCGCCGCGTACACATCGGCGGCGGGGGAGGCGGGCTCGCCGTTCCACTGCTCGGGAGCCATGTACGCCGGGGTGCCGGCGACACCGGGCCGGCTGCCGCGGTCCGTCGCGATGCCGAAGTCGACGAGCTTGGAGGAGCCGTCGGCCGCGACCAGGACGTTCTCGGGCTTGTAGTCGCGGTGCACGACCCCCGCCCGGTGCGCGGCGGCAAGACCCAGCAGGGAGCCCTTGAGCACCACGAGCGCCGCCTCGGGGCCGGTCGCGCCCTCTCGGGCCAGCAGCGCGCGCAGGGCGAGCCCGTCGACCAGCTCCATGACGATGGCCGCGCCGCGCGGAGCCTCCACGTACTCGTACAGACCCACGACGTACGGCGAGTCGAGGCCGCCGAGCAGACGTGCCTCCGCCCGGAAGCCCCGGATGAACGCGGCGTCCGTCCGCAGCCGTTCGCCGAGGTACTTCACGGCCACCGGCACACCGGTCGCGTCATGGACGGCGAGGACCACCCGCCCGCTGCCGCCCGAACCCAGTTCCCGGTACTCCGTGTACCCGGGGACCACCCAAGCGTCCATTCCGCCCCCCTTCCTCCCTCATGGGGACAGATTCCGGCCACGGCCGGTTCCCGGGAAGGGCGCACGGGCGGCGCATGGACTTCTCGCACGACTCCATGGACTCTTCGTCCACGGCACTCGGCCGCGCACCGCCGGACCCTACGGTATGTCGGGCCGTGGGGACGCCCGCCATGCTCCGCGTTCATGTCCTGTACCGCGCCCCCACGCGTCGACGACACGCCCCCGTCCCCTCACCCACTGATCTTGGGCTCGCTCGGACCACCGCTCCCCCGGAATCCATCAGAGGTGCTCAGACCCATGACGGAACTCAATCGGCGCCGCTTTCTCCAGATAGCCGGTGCCACCGCCGGCTTCTCCGCCCTCGGCAGCAGCATCGCCCGGGCCGCCGCCATTCCCGCCGCCCGCGCGAGCGGGACCCTCGCCGACGTCGAGCACATCGTCGTCCTGATGCAGGAGAACCGCTCCTTCGACCACTACTTCGGCGCGCTGAACGGCGTCCGGGGCTTCGGCGACCCCCGCCCGATCACCCTGCCCAGCGGCAAGTCGGTCTGGCACCAGCAGGACGGCACCAAGACCGTGCTGCCGTACCACCCGACGGCCGACGACCTCGGGATGCAGTTCATCGCCGGGCTCAACCACGACTGGGCGGGCGGCCACCGGGCGTTCAACAACGGCAAGTACGACCAGTGGATCCCCGCCAAGTCCGCGGGCACCATGGCGTACCTGAACCGCAACGACATCCCGTTCCACTACGCGCTCGCCGACGCGTTCACCGTCTGCGACGCCTACCACTGCTCGTTCATCGGGGCCACCGACCCGAACCGCTACTACATGTGGACCGGCCACACCGGCAACGACCGCACCGGAGGCGGTCCCGTCCTCGGCAACGAAGAGGCCGGATACAGCTGGAAGACGTACCCCGAGCGGCTCGAGCAGGCCGGGATCTCCTGGAAGATCTACCAGGACATCGGCGACGGTCTGAACGCGGCGGGCCACTGGGGCTGGATCAACGACGCCTACCGCGGCAACTACGGCGACAACTCGCTGCTCTACTTCAACCAGTACCGCAACGCCCAGCCGGGCAACCCGCTCTACGACAAGGCGCGCACCGGCACCGACGTCAAGAACGGGGGCGGTTTCTTCGACATCCTGCGCGCCGACGTCGCCGCGAACCGGCTTCCGAAGATCTCCTGGATCGCCGCACCGGAGGCCTTCACCGAGCACCCCAACTTCCCCTCGAACTACGGCGCCTGGTACATCTCCCAGGTCCTCGACGCGCTCACCTCCAACCCGGAGGTGTGGAGCAGGACGGCGCTGTTCATCACGTACGACGAGAACGACGGCTACTTCGACCACGTCGTCCCGCCCTATCCGCCGGCCTCCGCCGCCCAGGGCCGCTCCACCGTCGACACGTCCCTCGACTGGTTCACCGGCAACGCCGGCTACGCCGCCGGCGCCTACGGTCTGGGCCAGCGCGTCCCGATGCTCGTCGTCTCGCCCTGGAGCAAGGGCGGTTACGTCTGCTCCGAGGTCTTCGACCACACGTCGATCATCCGGTTCATGGAGCGCCGTTTCGGTGTGCAGGAGCCACAGATCTCGCCCTGGCGGAGGGCCGTCTGCGGCGACCTCACCTCGGCCTTCGACTTCTCGCTCGAGGACACCGCGCCGACCGAACTGCCCGACACCTCGGCCTACGAGCCGCCGGACAAGGAGCGGCACCCCAGCTACGTGCCGAAGCCGCCGACCAAGCCGGTCCTGCCCGTCCAGGAGGCGGGGGCACGCCCGACCAGGCCGCTGCCGTACGAGCTGTACGTCGACGGCTCGGCCACCCCGTCCACCGGCCGCTACACCCTGACCTTCGGCGCGGGCGCCAAGGCCGGGGCCCACTTCTACATCACCGCGCCGAACCGCACCGACGGGCCGTGGACGTACACCACCGCGGCCGGCACGAGTCTGCCGGACACCTGGAACACGTCGTACTCCGCGGGGACATACGACCTCACCGCCACCGGCCCGCAGGGCTTCCTGCGCCGCTTCCGGGGACCCGGCACGAAGGCCGGCCCCGAGGTGACCGCCCGTCATGACGGTGTCGGCGGCAACCTGGTGCTGACGATGAAGAACGCGGGCGCCGCGGGCGTCACCCTCACCGTCACCAACGCCCCGGCCTACGGGGGACAGTCTCGGACCTTCACCGTGGCCCAGGGCGCCACCGTGACGCACACCGTGGACCTGAGCGGCAGCGGGCGCTGGTACGACCTGTCGGTCGTCTCCAGCGGCGACAGCACCTTCCTGCGCCGCTTCGCCGGCCATGTGGAGACCGGTGCCCCCGGCGTCAGCGACCCCGGCATCATCACGGGCTAGCACGGGACGGGGGCGGTGCGGCGGGGCGGACGGGGGGCGGGGGAGCCGGTGACGTCCCCCCCCCCCCCCGCCGGCACCTCCCCCACCCCCCCCCCCCGGGGACCCCCGTCCGGCCCCCCCCCGGCCCCCCCGGGGGCGGGGGGGGGGGG
>NZ_JBHWBS010000001.1:53576-57718 GCF_042735655.1 Streptomyces sp. NPDC059567
CGGGTGAACGGGGGGTTCAGGCCGACGACGTGTCGGCCGCCCCGTGGGGGGGGGCGGGGGTGGGGGGATCGCCGGGGGGGGGGGGGGGGGGGGGGGGGGGCGGGGCGGGGGGTCAGACGGTGACGACCCGCACGCCCGCGTCCGTCAACTCCCGCACCGCCTCCGCCGGGATCCCCTCGTCCGTCACCAGGACGTCCACGCGGTCGACCCCGCAGATCCTGGCGAAGGCCCGCCTGCCGAGCTTCGAGGAGTCGGCGGCCACGACGACCCGGCTCGCCCGCTCGGCGAAGAGCCGGCTGATCCCGGCCTCGTCCTCGTGATGGGCCATGAGCCCGAGCCGCGGGTCGATGCCGTCGACACCGAGGACCACGATGTCGAGCACGACCTCGTCCAGCACCCCGGCGGCCAGCGGGCCGACCAACTCGTACGTCTGCGAGCGGGCCACGCCCCCGGACACCACGATCTTGATCTGCGGCCGGACGGCGAGCTCGCCCGCGATGTTGAGCGCGTTGGTGACCACGGTCAGGGCCGGAGTGCCGACCGTCTCCCGTGCGCCACCGCCCGCGAAGCGCAGCGCCAGGGAGCGGGCCACCTCGGTCGTCGTCGTCCCGCCGTTGAGACCCACGACCTCCCCCTCGTGGACGAGGTCCGCCACGGCCGCGGCGATCCGCTGCTTCTCCGAGGCGTGCCGGGAGGACTTGTAGCGCAACGGAAGCTCGTACGACACCCCTTGCGGCACCGCCCCGCCGCGGGTACGGACGAGGAGTCGCTGTTCGGCGAGCTCGTCCAGGTCCCGGCGGATCGTGGCCGGGGAGACGTCGAGCGTCGCCGCGGCGTCCTCGACCTCCAGCCTGCCGGTGGCGGCGAGGAGTTCGAGGAGCGTGTTCCACCGCTCGTGCTTCGACATGATCGCGATTTTAGCCCGAACGGCCGTGGGATCCCTGGACCCGAGGCTTCGACTGATGGATACTGCACACAGAACAGGTGCTCGAAGTTGCTTGAAAGTATGCTCTTACGAGCAAGAGTGAACATCACTCGCCAGTGAAGGAGCCGCACGTGCCCACCTCGGGACTCTCCCCCTCCCGCACCGCCGTCGAAATCGCCTCCCAGCCCGAGTCCTGGCGCAAGGCCGCCGAGACCCTGCCCCGGCACCGTGCCGCCCTCCCGGTGCGCGGCGAACGCGTCGCGGTGGTCGGCTGCGGCACCTCCTGGTTCATCGCGCAGGCCTACGCCCAGCTCCGCGAGAGCGGCGGCCACGGCGAGACCGACGCCTTCGCCGCCTCCGAGTTCCCCCTCGGGCGCCGCTACGACCGGATCCTGGCGATCACCCGCTCCGGCACCACGACCGAGGTCCTCGACCTGCTGAACCGCGTCAAGGGCACCGTCGCCACCGGCGCCCTCACCGCCGACCCCGAGACCCCCGTCATGGCGGCCGCCGACGCCGTGGCCGTACTCGACTTCGCCGACGAGGAGTCGGTGGTGCAGACCCGCTTCGCCACCACCGCCCTCGCCCTGCTCCGCGCCCACCTGGAGGCCGAGGACGCCCTTCCGGCCGGGGTCAGGACGGTGGAGCGGGCGGCCAAGGACGCCGAGCGGGCCATCGCCGAACCCCTCGCCGCCGAGATCACCGGCGCCGAGCAGTACACCTTCCTCGGCACCGGCTGGACCTACGGCCTCGCCCTCGAAGCCGGACTGAAGATGCGCGAGGCCGCGGGCGCCTGGACCGAGGCGTACCCCGCCATGGAGTACCGCCACGGCCCCATCAGCATCACCGCGCCCGGCCGGGTGGCCTGGTCCTTCGGCCCCGTCCCCACCGGACTCGCCGACGACGTCGACCGCGTGGGCGGCACCCTCGTCGCCGAGTCGGGCGACGCCGACGACCACCTCGACCCGATGGCCGACCTGATCAGGGCGCAGCGACTCGCCGTCCTGCTCGCCGAGGTGCAGGGCCAGGACCCCGACCGGCCGCGCAACCTCACCCGGTCCGTCGTCCTGACCACCGATGGGGCGGAGCGGGCCTGATGCCACTGACCACCACCGACGAGATCGTCCTCGGCGCGCGAGAGCGGAACGCCGGCGCAGGGGCGTTCAACGTGATCCAGATCGAGCATGCGCAGGCCATCGTGGCCGGGGCCGAGGCTGCGGGACTCCCCGTGATCCTCCAGATCAGCGAGAACACGGCGCGCTACCACGGCTCGCTGGAACCCATCGGGCTCGCCGCCCTCGCCATCGCCCGCCGGGCAGCCATCCCGGTCTCCGTCCACCTCGACCACGCCGAATCGCCCGAGCTCGTGCGCGAGGCCGTCGCCCTCGGCTTCGGCTCCGTCATGTTCGACGCGTCCACCCTCCCGTACGAGGAGAACGTGGCCGCCACCCGCGAGATGACGGAGTACTGCCACCGCCACGAGGTCTGGGTGGAGGCCGAACTGGGCGAGGTCGGCGGCAAGGACGGCGCCCACGCCCCCGGTGTCCGCACCGATCCGGACGAGGCGCGGGCGTTCGTCGCCGCCACCGCCGTCGACGCGCTCGCCGTGGCCGTCGGCAGCTCCCACGCGATGCTCACCCGGGACGCCGTCCTCGACTTCGCGCTCGTCTCACGGCTGCGCGAGGCCGTGGGCGTACCCCTCGTGCTGCACGGTTCGTCCGGGGTCGGAGATGTGGACCTGAGCTGGGCGATCAGCGCCGGCATGACGAAGGTGAACGTCTCCACCCATCTCAACAAGGCGTTCACCCTGGCCGTCCGGACCCACCTGGGAGAGAACGGCACGACCGTCGACCCGCGCCGCTACCTCGGCCCGGCGCGCACCGCCGTCGCGGAGGCGGTCACGCATCTGCTCCAGGTGCTCGCGGCGGAGGCGCCACTCGTGCGCTCCTGATCACGTCATTCGCAGGTGACGCGGTCGCGCGGCGTGTAGTGGGTGCGGAAGGTCTCCCGGCCCACCTCCGCCCCGTCGTCGCGGAAGACCCGGTCCACGGTGATGTCGAAGCCCTCCAGCGGGGGTTGCGGCTCGCACTTGGGACCGGTGCCCTTCCGCTCGGCGGGCTCCGTGAGGTTGGTGCGGGGGCCCTCCACCGCCTCCACGGCGTCGTACTTCTTCGTGCCCAGGAAGGTGATGGTCACCGAGGAGTCCGTGGCCTTCGCCTGGATGTAGATCGACGCGTCGGAGTTGTTGCGGAACTTCAGGTCCAGCGTTCCCCAGGCCACGGTCGCCTCCCGGCCCGGCGGGTACCGCTCGATGTAGAAGGAGTGCGCCCCGTACTCGATCGGCTTGACCCCGGCGAAGAAGATCGCGTTGAAGACCGTGGTGGCGACGGCGGAGACCCCGCCGCCCGGCGCCGAGTGGTACTGCCCGTCGAGGATCATCGTGCCGTCGACGAAGCCGTTCTCCTTGGTGCGCTCACCGACGGTCTCGTTGAAGCTCCAGACCTCACCCGGCTTCACCAGCGAGCCGTTGATCAGCTCGACCGCCCGGCCGATGTTCGTCGTCCGGTAGGGCGCGGTGGGGAAGTTGACCGTGAAGGTCGACATCTGCTCCTTGATCCCCATCTCCGCCACCGACTTCCGGGTGAGGACCGGCTGGATCAGCCGGGTGGCCACCGGCCCGGTCCGCGCGGCCTCGCCCTTCTTCGGCAGCAACGGCATCACCGCGTCGCCCAGGGCCTTCGCGGTCACCTCGTGGCCCGCGCGGCCGTCCGACAGCACCACCACCCGGCCGCCCTCCACTCCCAGCGTGGCCTCGACCGGGCCGGTGGCGATCGCTTCGAGCGGGCGTGCCACCGCCGGGTCGCGGATCAGCGCCTGGGAGTCGAGCGTGGGGACGAGCCGGCCCTTGTCGTCCGGTTTCGCCGTCAGATGGGCGCCGAGCGTCGTCGGAGTGATCCGCAGGCTCTCGCCGTCGGCGGTGAGGGTGACGGGTCCCGACATCGCGGGAGTCCCGAACTCGTTCAGGAAGCGCGCCGTCTCCGTCTGGCTCACCTTGGGCCGGGACACGGCGGTCGGCAGTGTCACCGGGTTCTCCGCCGCGGGCTCCGGATAGTTGTCGCGCAGGGTGTCGACGGCGCCGGCGCCGGCGCGCGTCGGAGCGGGGCGGGGGCGGGCGGTGTCCGCCGCGGCCGGCGGTGACGTGTCGGCGCGCGCCGCG
>NZ_JBHWBS010000001.1:57728-80208 GCF_042735655.1 Streptomyces sp. NPDC059567
CCGGGGGGGCGGGTCCGGGCGGGCGCTCGTGAGCGCGGGGGCGCCGCCGCGGGCTCGGGCTCGGGGCCGCCCCGGCGGCCGACGGCCCCCTCGACGTCCAGCTTCTGACCGTCGCGGGCCTGGACGGTGACCGCCTGGCCCTCCTTGAAGGTGACGGAGCCCTCCACGGTCGCGCGGTCGTGGGTCCGGGCGGTCTCCGCCATCGTGGTCCGGGCCTTGGTCTCGTCGAAGGCGACGACGGGTTCGATGTCCCGCTCCTGGGAGGAGAACAGCCGCCCGATCACGGTCACCGGGTCACGCGCGGGGTCCGCGGCCTTCTCGACGGTCTTCCCGACGTCGACGCTCAGGCCGGCCGCGGCCGGTTCGACGGTGCCGGTGCTCTCCCCTATCCGTACCGGTACGGGGGCGGTCCAGGACGCCGGAGGCGAGGACGTCAGCTTCGCCCGAGCCTCCGCGCGGCTCATGCCGCCGATGTCCACGCCGTCGACCCGGGTGCCCTCGGATATCTCGTCGCCGGTGGCGACGAGCCCCGCGGCGTACAGCCCACCCGCGGCGACGAGGACCACCCCGACCGCCGTCACCGCGATGCGAATGCGCCGGTGGCCGCGGGACGGGGCGGCCGCCTCGTCGTCGTGCGTGGAGTCGCGCACACAGCCTCCCGGTGCCGTCGGGGTATCCGAGATCCACCGGCGACGTTACGCCGGGCGGGTGCCGCACGCACGTCGTACCCCGCTGACCAGCGGCGATGTCGCGGTGTGGGTGCCCGACTCACTCCTCCGTCGGGTCCGCCAGCTCGTTGGACCGGGCCACCCGCGCGTACCAGTGCGCACTCGACTTGGGGGTGCGGGCGAGCGACTCGTAGTCGACGTGGATCGCGCCGAACCGCTTCGCGTAGCCGTACGCCCACTCGAAGTTGTCCATGAGCGACCAGAGGAAGTAGCCCCGGACGTCGGCCCCGTCGGCGATCGCCCGGTGCACGGCCGCCAGATGGCCGTGCACATAGGCGATCCGGTCGGGGTCGTGGACCGTGCCGTCGGCCCCGACCTCGTCCTCGAACGCGGCGCCGTTCTCGGTGACGAGCAGCGGGAGGTCCGGGTACCGCGCGGAGACCCGGGTCAGCAGGTCGTACAGCCCGCTCGGATCCACCGCCCAGTCCATCGCCGTGCGCTCGCCCGGCGCGCGGTGGAAGGCGATGTCGTCGCCGCCCGGCCAGGGCGAGTGGTCGCTCGCCCCGTGTCCGTCGTCCTGTGGCTTCTCCGCCCCCTCGGTGACCGCCGACACGACCGTCGGCGTGTAGTAGTTGATGCCGAGCGAGTCCAGCGGCTGCCGGATCGTGGCCGTGTCGCCGTCCCGTACGAAGCCCCAGTCGGTGAGGGAGGCGGTGTCGGCGAACAGGTCCTCGGGGTACGCGCCGTCGAGCAACGGCCCCAGGAAGACCCGGTTCCCGACCGCGTCGATCCGGCGGGCCGCCTCCCGGTCCTCGGCGGAGGCGGTGAGCGGTCGGATCTCGTGCAGATTGAGGCTGATGGAGAGCCGGGCCCGGCCGAGCAACGCCGCCTGCAGGGCCTGGGCGGCCAGGCCGTGGGCCAGGTTGAGATGGTGGGCGGCGCGCAGAGCGGCCACCGCGTCGGTGCGGCCGGGCGCGTGGACCCCGGAGCCGTAGCCGAGGAAGGCGGTGCACCAGGGCTCGTTGAGCGTCGTCCAGCGCGTGACCCGGTCGCCCAGCGCCTCGCCGACCAGTGCCGCGTACGCCCCGAACCGCTCGGCGGTGGCCCGCTCCGGCCAGCCGCCGGCCGCCTCGAGATCCTGCGGCAGGTCCCAGTGGTAGAGGGTGACGACCGGCTCGATGCCGGCACCGAGCAGCTCGTCGACGAGGCGGCGGTAGAAGTCCAGGCCCTTCTGGACGGCCGGGCCGCGGCCGGTCGGCTGGACCCGCGGCCATGCCACGGAGAAGCGGTAGGCGCTCAGGCCCAGGTCCGCCATCATCCGTACGTCGTCACGGAAGCGGTGGTAGTGGTCGACCGCCACATCGCCGGTGTGGCCCTCGAAGACCTTGCCGGGGGTGCGCGAGAAGGTGTCCCAGATCGACGGGGTACGGCCGTCCTCGGCCGCCGCGCCCTCGATCTGGTACGCGGCGGTGGCGGTGCCCCACAGGAATCCGGCCGGAAACCGGCGGGTCGAGGTGCGAGGTCGGGGATCTGTCGCGGTCATGCGGAAGTGCTCCCGAGTGAGAGGAGTGTACGTACGGAAAAGGGGGCGCGCCGGTGAGGGGAGTGGCCCGGTGTAGGGAGTGGCCCGGTGAGGGGAGTGGCCCGGTCAGCTCTTGACGGCGCCCGAGGTGATGCCGCCGACGATGTGCTTGCCGAGCACGGCGAAGACCAGCAGCAGCGGCAGGGTGGATATCAGCGCGCCGGTCAGCACGACCGCCTGGTCGACGGTGTGGTTGCCCGCGCCCAGGCCGGCCAGGGCGACCTGCAGCGTCGGGTTCCCGTCCGGTGTCAGCGCGATGAACGGCCAGAAGAAGTCGTTCCACGCCTGGACGAAGACGAGCATCCCGAGCACCGCCATCGCCGGCCTGGCCACCGGGAACACCACGTGCCAGATGACCCGCAGGCTGTGGGCGCCGTCCATGCGTGCCGCCTCGACCAGCTCCACCGGGAGCGCCTCGATCAGGTACTGCCGCATGAAGAACACGCCGAACGCGGCGACCAGGGACGGCAGGACGACCGACTGGAGCTGGTCGACCCAGCCCAGGTCGGTGATGATCCGGTACAGCGGGATCACGCTGAGCTGCGGCGGGATCGTCATCGTCGCCACCAGGAGGGTGAGCATGGCGCCCCGGCCCTTGAAGGGCAGCTTGGCGAAGGCGAAGCCGGCCAGGGTGGAGAAGAGGACCGTGGACATCGCCACGAGGCCCGCGACGACGGTGGTGTTGATCAGTGCCTCGCCCATGTCGACCTGGTTCCAGGCGAAGGTGAGGTTGTCGAAGAGGCGGGGGCCGGGCAGCAGCGGCGCCGGAGCCTCGACCACGCGCTCGCCCGAGTGGGAAGCGGCTACGAGGTTCCAGTACAGGGGGAAGAGCGAGACCAGGGCTGCCAGGCCCAGCAGGACGTAGGTCAGCGGGCCGGCGTGGTGCTGGCGGCCGGCGGCCGGGCGCCCGAAGCGCCGCTTCCTGTCGAGGGTGGTGTGCGTCATGAGGTCAGACCCCCGGCTTCTTGTGGTTCGCCCGGGTGAAGAGGATCCGGACCGCTCCGATCAGCAGCAGGAGCAGGAGCATCACCCAGGCGATGGCGGACGCCTGCCCCAGAGCGCCGGTCACCCAGCCCTTCTCGTACATCAGCAGACTCAGCGTCTGGAACTGGTTGCCGCTGCCGCCGCTCACACCGAGACTGCCGCCGAAGATCATCGGCTCACCGAAGAGCTGCGTGGCTCCGATGGTGGACACGATGACCGTGAACAGGATCGTCGGGCGGATCGACGGGATGGTGACGCTGACGAACTGCCGCCACCGCGAGGCCCCGTCGAGCGCCGCCGCCTCGTAGAGGTCCTGGGGCACCGCCTGCATCGCTGCGAGGTAGATCAGTGCGTTGTATCCGGTCCAGCGCCAGATCACGATCGTCGAAATGGCGATCTGCGAGGGCCACTTGGAGGACTCCCAGTCCACCGGGTCGAAGCCGGCCCAGCCGAGCACCGTGTTGATCAGACCGTAGTCGGTGTTGAAGAGCTGGGCGAAGACGAGGGTCGCCGCCGCGATCGAGGTGGCGTACGGGGCGAGCACCGCGACCCGGAAGAAGCCGCGGCCGCGCAGCTTGTAGTTGAGCAGATGTGCCAGGCCCAGGGCCATGAGCAGCTGGGGGACGGTCGAGATGACCCCGATGGTGAAGGTGTTGGCGAGCGCGTTCCAGAAGAACTCGCTGTCCGCGAGGTTGGCGTAGTTGTCCAGCCCCTTCCACTCCGCGTCGCCGCCGAGCTCGACCCGGTGGAGCGAGAGCCAGCCCGTGTAGAGCAGCGGGAAGAGCCCGAAGGCCGCGAAGGTGAGGAAGAAGGGGGAGACGAAGGCGTACGGGCTGAGCCGCAGGTCCCACCGGTAGAGCCGGCTGCGCCGACTGCGGGGAGGCGGAGGGGCGCTCGGGTGGGTGGGGGAGGAGGGCGGGGCGGGCGGCGGGGTGCCGTCGGCCGCGGCCCGGAGGGAGGTGGCCACGAGGGGCGTCCCTTCGGTGTCGGTGCGCGTGCGGTGCGTTCGGAGGAGGAGGGCCGGAGGGCCGGACGGCCGCCGGGCGGGGGAGCCGCAGGAGGGCCGGGACGGCCGCCCGGCGGGGGAGCGCCGGCGGCTCGTGGGCGCCACTACTGCTCGATCTTGTCCTCGATGAGCTTCTTGACGTTCTCCCACGCCTTCGCGGGGTCGGTGCCGCGCTGTTCGATGTCGAGGATGCCGTTGTCGGTGATGAAGGTCTTCACCTGGCCGTCCCAGCGGCTGATCGGGGCGGGCGTGATGCCGGCCGCGGCGTCGGAGTAGATCTTCCCGACCGGGGCCTCGCCGAAGTACGGCAGCTTGGCGTCCTGCACGACCGCGGAGGTCAGGGTGTGCTTGGTCGAGGGGATGTTGCCGTTCACGCCGAAGACCTTGGCGTGCTGCGCCGGTGCGGTCAGCCAGGCGGCCAGTTCGGCGGCCTCCTTGGCGTGCTTGCCCGACTTGGGGACGCCGAGGAACGCGCCGCCCCAGTTGCCCGCCACGGGCGGTGCGGCGATGTCCCACTTGCCCTGGTTTGCCGCGCCCGCCTGGTCCTTGATGATGCCGGTCATCCAGCTAGGGCAGGCGACCGTCGCGAACCTGGAGTTCTTGAAGGCGGCGTTCCAGGTGCCCTTCTCGTCGAACTGGCGGAGCTTGGCGGTGATCCCGCCCTGCGCCGCCGCGACGGCGGTCTCCCACGCCTTCTTCACCCCGGGGCTGTTCTCGTAGTCCAACTCGCCCTTGGTGTTCGCGTACTGCACCGGCTCGCTGGAGATGACCGCGTTGAACAGACCGCTCGCGGAGTCGTGGAAGGACGTTCCCGCCGGGGCGTTCTTCTGGTAGTTCTTCCCCGTCTCCAGGAACTTGGCCCAGTCGCCCTGCCACAGCGCGCCGACCGCCGCCCGGTCGGTCGGCAGCTTGGCCTTGGCGAACAGGTCCTTGTCGTAGCAGATGGCCATCGGGCCGATGTCGGTACCGAGGCCGATGACCTTGCCGTCGGAGGTGGTGGCCTGATTGACCTTCCAGTCGAGGAAGGCGTCGAGGTCGGCCCCTCCGCTCTTGCTCAGATCGACCCACTTGTCGGCCATGGCGGGCCCGGTGGCCTCCGCGATGTAGCCGACTTCGAGGGCCTGGATGTCGGCGAGGCCGCTGTTGCGGGAGAGGCGCAGCTTGAGGGTGTCCCAGTACTTCTGGCCGTCGGCGACATTGGACTCGACGATCTTGATGTTCGGATGCGCCTTCTCGTACTCGGCGTAGAGCTTGGCGCCGGTCTTGTCGTCGTAGCCGAAGGAGCCGAAGGTCCCGATGCGCAGGGTGATCTTCCCGTCGCCGCCGGCCTCGTCGGATCCACCGTCGCCGCACCCGGTGATCAGGGCGGCGCAGGCCGTGAGGCCCGCGACCGCGGCCATGGTGGTGCGCCGACGCCCCTCTCCGGTGCGTCTGGTGCTGGAAGTGCGCATACGACTCTCCTCGTCCGGGTGGTGCGATGCGTGGCATGTGGGCACGTGGGAGCGCTCCCACTGCGTCTCGCCGGAAGACTGCTGGCTGGCTCGCACGGGTGTCAAGAGGTGGGTCGGGATCCGTTACGCAGGCTGTGGGAGCGCTCCCACTCTTGATAGGGTCACGGGGAACGCAGGGGATACGAGGGGAGACGGCAGATGGTGGTGAGCGGGCGCCAGACCGGCAGGCCCACCCTGGAGGAGGTCGCGGCCAGGGCGGGCGTCGGCCGGGGCACGGTCTCGCGGGTGATCAACGGCTCCCCGCGGGTGAGCGAGCACGCCAAGGCCGCCGTCGACCGGGCCGTCGCCGAGCTCGGCTACGTACCCAACCGCGCCGCGCGGGCGCTGGCCGGCAGCCGCACCGACGCCGTGGCGCTGGTGATCCCCGAGACCGAGGCCAGGCTCTTCGCCGAGCCGTACTTCCTCGACATCATCCGCGGAGTCAGCGCCGAACTCGCCGACGCCGACAAGCAGCTGCTGCTCACGCTCATCCGCAGCGACAAGGAGCGCCAGCGCTTCGAGCAGTACCTCGCCGCCCAGCGGGTGGACGGCGTGCTGCTGGTGTCGGTCCACGCCGACGACCCGCTGCCGGACCAGGTGCGCGCGCTCGGGCTTCCGGCGGTGCTGAATGGTCGCCGTACCGAGGCCGAGCCGGTGGCGTACGTCGACTCCGACAACGTCGGCGCCGGGCGCTCGGCCGTCGCCCACCTCGCCGACGGCGGCCGCCGCCGCATCGCGACCATCACGGGCCCGCTCGACATGTACGTGGCCCGGTGCCGCCTCGACGGCTACCACCGGGGACTCGCGGAGGCCGGGCTCGCCCCCGACGAATCCCTCGTGGCGACCGGCGACTTCACCGAGGACGGCGGACGGCGGGCCATGCACGAGCTGCTGGAGCGCAGCCCCGACCTCGACGCCGTCTTCGCCGCCTCCGACGTCATGGCGGCGGGCGCCCGCGCGGTCCTGCGCGCGTCGGGGCGCCGGGTCCCGCAGGACGTGGCCCTGGTCGGCGTCGACGACTCGGCGGTGGCCCGCCACATGGACCCGCCCCTGACCAGCGTGCGCCAGCCGATCGAGGAGATGGGGCGCACGATGGCCCGGCTGCTGCTCCAGGAGATCGCGGGAGCGTCGGAGGAGCGGCACCACCGGGTCCTGCCGACGGAGCTGGTCGTCCGCGGCTCGTCCTGACGTCCGCAGGCCGGGACGGCCCCGGTCCCGTTCGGGATGCATCGGGCGGGCGATCTGGGGTGGTGAACACGGCGTTCACCCTGTTCGGCACGCGCAAACACGATCGTTCGATGTCGGGACGTTCCGCCGAGGCATGACCCCGTCGACGTCCGGGGGAGTCCGATCATGATCGAGGGGATCACGGGCGTCCTGATCGGGGCCCGTGCCGTGCGGACCGGGCCGCCGGCCCGCGGAGCCCGGAACGACCGCTCGGCGATTCGTTCGGGTGCGCACAACAGGCGCACCGGACCCCGCCGGGTTCGAATCGGAGCATGGCTCCCTACGACAGGCTCCGTACCGACGGCAGAACGCAGTCGCTGGAGACCGGCACCTGGTGGTACGCCAACATCGCCGGTGAAGCGGCCGACTCCTTCAGCGCCCGGGTACGCAAAAGGATGCAGCGCGCCTGCCTCGCCGCGGTCCTGCTGCTCGCGGTCGTCTACGCCGGCCTCGTGCTGACCGCCACCGGCCAGCGCTGGGAGAACGCCGTGCTCACCGGCCGGCTCACCGACGAGACGCTGGCCGCCGCCCACGAGGCGAACCGCACCCTGCAGCACATCACGGTCTACTCCCTCGCCGTCGCCATGCTCGTCCTGACCGTCATCGGGATGCTGCGCCGACGGTACGCGCTGACACTCGCCGCACTCGGCACCGTCGGCGTCTCCCTCTTCCTGGCCGAGGTGCTCAAGGCCTACGTCCTCGCCCGCCCGGACCTGGCCCACGCGCCCGCGCACCTCACGCACAACAGCTTCCCGAGCGGACACACGACGGTCGCGATGAGCGTGATGTTCGGCCTCGCCCTCGTCGTCCCGTACCGGGTGCGCGGCCTCGCCGTGGGCCTGTGCGCCCTGTGGGCGACGGCCGTGGGCGCGTACACCGTGGCCGCCGGATGGCACCGGCCCAGCGACACGATCGGCGCCGACCTGCTCGTCCTCGCCGTGGCCTGCGGGCTCGTCGCGCTCCTCGCCCGCCGCGGCAAGGTGGGCCCCGCGCGCTCGCGCCGCTTCCCGCTGCGCACCGTCTTCGTGATCGTCCCCTTCGGCATCGCCGCGGTCGGCGGGCTCGGTGCCGGCATGGTCCTCCTCGTCGACTCCATGTTCGTCCTGGAAGCCACCGACCCGAACCTCCCCCACGTCGCCTACCAGGCCGGACACGGCCTCGCCGCCGGTGCGAGCGCCGCGGCCACGCTGGTGCTGCTCGCCCTGCTGCGCCATGTCGACCTGGACGCCGTCCCCACTCCGTACCGCCTCACCGGCACCATCGTTCCCGCGGAGGAGGCAGGGCCCTTTCCCACCGAGGCGGATCACGAGATATCTTGATGTCGAGCAATCTCGCAGACGCAGACGTGGAGCGGAGCACACCCGGTGACTGACTCGACCATCATCTACACCCACACTGACGAGGCGCCCGCCCTGGCGACGTACTCGTTCCTGCCCGTGATCCAGGCCTACGCCTCGACGGCCGGGGTCAATGTCGAGACCCGTGACATCTCCCTGGCGGGACGCATCATCGCCGGCTTCCCCGAGCGTCTCGACGAGGGTCAGCGCATCGACGACGCGCTCGCCGAGCTCGGCGCGCTGGCCAAGACGCCCGGCGCCAACATCATCAAGCTGCCGAACATCTCGGCGTCCATCCCGCAGCTGAAGGCCGCGATCGCCGAGCTCCAGGCGCAGGGCTACGCCCTCCCGGACTACCCGGACGACCCGCAGACCGACGAGGACAAGGACGTCCGCGCCCGCTACGACAAGGTCAAGGGCAGCGCCGTCAACCCGGTCCTGCGCGAGGGCAACTCCGACCGCCGCGCCCCCGGCTCGGTCAAGAACTACGCCAAGACGCACCCGCACCGCATGGGTGCCTGGTCCTCGGACTCGAAGACCAACGTCGCCACCATGGGACAGAACGACTTCCGCTCCACCGAGAAGTCCGCGACCGTCTCCGAGGCCGGCACGCTGCGCATCGAGCACGTCGCCGCCGACGGCACCACCACCGTCCTGCGCGAGTCGGTCCCCGTCCTCGCCGGTGAGGTCGTCGACGCCTCCGTCATGCGCGTCGCCGCGCTGCGCACCTTCCTCGGTGAGCAGATCGCCCGCGCCAAGGCCGAGGACGTCCTGTTCTCCGTGCACCTCAAGGCCACGATGATGAAGGTCTCCGACCCGATCGTCTTCGGCCACGTGGTCCGCGCCTTCTTCCCGAAGACCTTCGCCGCCCACGGTGCGGCGCTCGCCGCCGCCGGCCTCTCCCCGAACGACGGCCTCGGCGGGATCCTCAACGGCCTGGCCGCCCTCCCGAACGGCGCCGAGATCAAGGCGTCCTTCGACGCCGAGCTCGCCGAGGGCCCGGCCCTCGCCATGGTCGACTCCGACAAGGGCATCACCAACCTGCACGTGCCGTCCGACGTCATCGTCGACGCCTCGATGCCGGCCATGATCCGCACCTCCGGCCACATGTGGGGCCCGGACGGCCAGGAGGCCGACACCCTCGCCGTCCTCCCGGACAGCAGCTACTCCGGTGTCTACCAGGCCGTCATCGACGACTGCCGCGCCCACGGCGCCTTCGACCCGTCGACCATGGGCTCCGTACCCAACGTCGGTCTGATGGCGCAGAAGGCCGAGGAGTACGGCTCCCACGACAAGACCTTCGAGATCGCCGCGGCCGGCACCGTCCGCCTCGTCGACGCCGCCGGCAACGTCGTCCTGGAGCAGGAGGTCGCCGAGGGCGACATCTTCCGCGCCTGCCAGACCAAGGACCTGCCCATCCAGGACTGGGTCAAGCTCGCCGTCACCCGCGCCCGCGCCACCGGCGCCCCGGCCGTCTTCTGGCTGGACGAGACCCGCGCGCACGACGCCCAGCTGATCGCCAAGGTCGAGCAGTACCTGCCGGAGCACGACACCGAGGGCCTGGAGATCAAGATCCTCGCCCCGGTCGACGCCACGACGTTCTCCCTGGAGCGCATCCGCCGCGGCGAGGACACCATCTCCGTCACCGGCAACGTGCTGCGTGACTACCTGACCGACCTCTTCCCGATCCTGGAGCTGGGCACCAGCGCCAAGATGCTCTCGGTCGTCCCGCTGATGGCCGGCGGTGGCCTGTTCGAGACGGGCGCCGGCGGCTCCGCCCCGAAGCACGTCCAGCAGCTCGTCAAGGAGAACTACCTCCGCTGGGACTCCCTCGGCGAGTTCTTCGCCCTGGCCGCCAGCTTCGAGCACCTGGCGACCACCACGAGCAACGCCCGCGCCCAGGTCCTCGCCGACACCCTCGACCGCGCCACCGGCACCTTCCTCAACGAGGACAAGTCGCCGACCCGTCGCGTCGGTGGTATCGACAACCGCGGCAGCCACTTCTACCTGGCCCTCTACTGGGCCCAGGAGCTGGCCAAGCAGACCGACGACGCGCAGCTCGCGGAGGCCTTCGCCGGCCTCGCCAAGACCCTGACCGAGCAGGAGGAGACGATCGTCTCCGAGCTCAACGCGGTCCAGGGCTCCCCGGCCGAGATCGGCGGCTACTACCAGCCCGACCCGGCCAAGGCCGCGGCCGTGATGCGCCCGTCCGCCACCTTCAACGAGGCCATCGCGTCCCTCGCCTGATCCCGGCGCGACAGCTGTTCCGCCCCGGCCGGAGTTCCTTCGGCCGGGGCGGTCCCGTCGGTGGCGAGAGGTCCCGCGGACGGGGCGGTCCCGTCGGTGGCGGATGTGGCATCCGGGTGTGAACCTGGATGGATGAGCTGGGCATCATGGACGACCCCCGGCGTCTACACCGGGCGCGGTGGCGTGCTCACCGAGGAAGTCGGTGCGGTCACGGGCGACCTGACCGTGCACACCACCTGGGCAGATGGCGAAGCACGCGTGGCCGTGCAGTACAGCGGCGCGTCCGACTGGTTCACGATGTCGGGCAGTCCTGTGCCGTGCGCCAGCGAGCTGGAGAGCCGCGACCTCCACGAGGCCGCGGTCGAAGCCGTACGGGCGGGGAACGCGGCCACCGTGCCGTATCTTCCGCATCCACCGGCATAAACATCGGCGCGAAGTGTTATCCCACCCGCGCCCGGGGGTCTCCTCACCACGGGGACGGACAGACCCAGGCACGAGGGAGCAGGCAGGATGCACAGCGACGAGCGCGGCACGGCCGCACTGGTGGACGCGGCCGTGGCCGGAGACCCCCACGCCGGTGAGCGGCTGATACGCGCGTACCTTCCGCTCGTCTACAACATCGTCGGCCGCGCGCTCGACGGGCACGCCGATGTCGACGACGTCGTGCAGGAGACGATGTTCCGGGCCCTGGACGGCCTCCCCGGGCTGCGCGACCCCGAACGCTTCCGGTCCTGGCTCGTCGCGATCGCGATGAACCAGATCCGCCGGCGCTGGCGCGAGCGGCAGACCGGGCCCGTGCCCGGCCTCGACCGGGCCGCCGAGCTCGCCGATCCCGGCGGAGACTTCGTCGACCTCACCATTCTGCGACTCGGCCTCTCCGGGCAGCGGCGCGAGGTCGCCGAGGCCACCCGCTGGCTCGACGAGAGCGACCGCGAACTCCTCGCCCTGTGGTGGCTGGAGGCCGGCGGCGAACTGAGCCGTGCGGAGCTCGCCGACGCCCTGGCCGTCCCCCCGGCGCATGCGGCGGTCCGCGTCCAGCGCATGAAGGAGCGGCTGGAGACCGGCCGGGCCGTCGTCCGTGCCCTCGCCACACGGCCTCCCTGCGCGGAACTGCTCGGTGTGACCGCCGGCTGGGACGGACACCCGGCACCGATCTGGCGCAAACGCATAGCCCGCCATGTGACGACCTGCGCCACCTGCGGCCGCACCCGCTCGGGCCTGGCCCCCGCCGAGGGCCTCCTGGTCGGCCTCGGCCTGGTGCCACCACTGCTGGCCTGGGCGGCGACACGGCCCGACATGGAGACGGCCGCCTGGGCGGGTCACTCCCCGGACGCCGGCGCGGGGGGCGACAGGGGCGCGGGGCAGGCCGGTCCGGGACCCGACCTGGCGCCCCACGGGGGAGCGCCGACGGATCCGGGGGCCGTGCCCGGTGGTGGCGGGCTCGGGCCGGGGTCCCACCCGGGCTCCGAGCCGGGACCCGGCGGCGACGGGGCCGGACCGGGGCCGTACCCGGCGGACGAGACCGGGGCGGGGACCAGTGGTGACGGGCTCGGGCCGGTGCCCGGCGACGGAGGTGGCGGCTTCGGCGACATGGGGTCCTCGGGCCCCGCGCACGCAGCGGGCCGCGGTGGGTCCGGCATACGCCGGTCCGTCGTCGCCGGGGTGGTCGCCGTCGGCGTCCTCGGGGGGCTCATCCTGCTCGTACCGTCGGAGCCCGAGGCCCGCCGGCCCGCACCTGCTGCGCCCGCCGCGGCACCGCCCCCGTCGCCGAGTGCCGTACAGCGGTCGACGGCCGTACCCTCGCCGCGTCCGACCTCCGCCACGCCCACCCCCAGGCCGACCCCGCCCCCGACCGTCGAGGAGCGGCTGACCCGACTCGTCAACCAGCGCCGCGCGGAGGCGGGGTGCGCGCCGCTCCGGCAGGACCCCCGACTCACCGAGGCCGCCCGGGACTACGCCCGGGACATGGTCCGGCGCGGCTACTACGCGCACAGCAGCCCCGAGGGCGAGTTCGCCGACGCGCGGATCTCCTCGGCCGGCTACGCCTGGTCCGCCTGGGCCGAGAACCTGGCACGCGGGGGATCCGACCCGTCCGACGTCTTGGACGGTTGGATGGACGGCGCGATGCACCAGGAGAACATGCTCAACTGCCGCTACAAGCACTCCGGCGTCGCCGCCGTGTCCGGCCCCGACGGCACGGTGTGGGTGCAGAAGCTGGCGGCGCCCGCCTCCTGAACCCGCACCGCGCCGGGGCGCGGACCCGGTCAGCGGCCGGTGCCGAAGTTCTGCACCCACCAAGGCCCGTTGGAGGTCAGCTTCACCCCGACACCGATGTCCTTGAACGAGCAGTTGAGGATGTTGCGCCGGTGTCCGTCGCTGTTCATCCAGTCCTCCATCGCCGCCGTGGGGCTCTTCGGGCCGCGGTGGATGTTCTCGGCCCAGCTCGACCACGCGTACCCGGCGGCCGTGATCCGGTCGCCCGCGTCCCGCCCCTCGGGGCTGGTGTGCTCGTAGTAGTCGCGTTCCGCCATGTCGTCCGCATGCGCCTGGGCCGCGCTCCGCAGCCGGCTGTCGGAGCGGAGCGGCGAACAACCCGCCTTCTCGCGCTCGGCGTTGGCCAGCGACACGACCTGGTCGACGTACTGGTCCACCTTCCCGACGACGGACGCCACCGCTTCGACCCGGCCGGGCACCGCCGCCCTCGCTCGCGCCGGTGTCGGCCGGGCGGCGGCGGGCGTGGGCGTCGCCGCGGAGGCCGACGCCGAGGCCGACGCGGGCACGGCCCGAGACGGGGAGGAGGACGGGGCGACCCGCGGAGCGGACGGCACGGCGGGCGGGGTCTGTTCCGGGGGCGCGGCCGAAGGGGCGGCCGACGGCACGGACCCCTCGGCCAGGGGCGCCACCCGCGACAGGGCGACCGTGTCCGGACGGGTGCCCGCACCCTCGGGCGAGCCCAGGGACGCGACGTACGCTCCCGCCGCCACGGTGAGGACGGCCGTCGCCGTACCCGCGACGGTCACGGCGGTACGGAACGACGGCGCGCGGCGCGCGCGGCGTCCCGTCACCCGTCCTCTGCGGTGCCTGCCGCCGCCGTGCGTCCGCCGGTCGTCGGGGCTGTGTTCGTGGTGGTGCTGCATGGGCTCCGCTCTCTTCTCCGAGTCCACCGGACCGTCCGGCGCAAGGGAGAGCCGCCGGGGCGACGGACATAACCCTTTCCGGCCCCCCACGCGTCGACACACCTCGTCAACGCCGTATACCCCCACTCACTCGTGCGGTACGACCACCACCGGGCACGGCGCCAGGTGGAGGGCCGCATGGGCGACCGAACCGATCCGGGACCCGATCACCCCGCGCCGTGCCCGACGTCCGACCACCAGGAGCCGGGCGTCGCCCGAGGAGCCGAGCAGTACCTGTCCCGCGCTGCCGATCTCCACGTGTTCGGTGACCCGCACCTCGGGGAACCGCTCCCGCCAGGGCGCCAGCGCCTCGCGCAACGCCTGCTCCTCGTACGGGACCAGGCCGCCGGCCTCGTCGGCACGTGCCAGTGCCGAGGACGTCGGGCTGTACGCGTAGAGCGGCGGCAGGCTCCACGCCCGTACCGCGCGGACGGACGCACCCCTGGCCGCCGCCGTCTCGAACGCGAAGCCCAGCGCCGGCGCGCCGTCGTCCGCCGAGCCGAGCTGACCGACGACGACCACCCCGCCCTCGGGGTCGCCGCCGCCCGCGCCGTCCCGGGAACGCACCGCCACCACCGGCCGGTGGGCGCCCGCGATGATCTGCTGACCGTAGGAGCCGAGCAGGAAGCCGGCCACCGCGCCGTACCCGCGCGAGCCGATGACGAGCATCTCCGCCCGCTCCTCGGTGCTCAGCAGCGCGGCGACCGGGGTGTCCTGCAGCACTTCGGCGGTGAGGGGGAGACCGGGATGGCGCTCGGCGATCGTCGACTCCGCCTTCCGCAGGACGTCGTCGGCCGTCCGCTCCTGGCTCGGCCGGTCCTGTTCGAGCGGGATCTCCAGAGGCTCCCACCGCCAGGCGTGGACCAGACGCAAGGGCAGGCGCCGTCGTCGCGCCTCGCGGGCGGCCCAGTCGGCCGCCGCGAGACTCTCCGGCGAACCGTCCACTCCTGCGACGATCTCTCGACTCATCGGGTGACTCCGTCCCTCGGTGACGGGCCCGGCCCGTCGACCGGCCCCTGTCCCGTCCAGCGTGGGACCGCCGACCGCTCGACGAGAGGGCCGGACGTCCCGCCATGACGGTACGTCGGTCCCGGAGCCGCCGCCTCCGCTCATCGGGTGGTTGCACCGCCGGATGCTGAGCCGTCGTCAGGGTGAGGGGCCGGATGCCCGGGAGAGACGGTCGGCCGCGCCACGCGGCCTCCGGCACCGGTTCAGTCGATGACCGCGGTGGCCTCGATCTCGACGAGGTGGTCCGGTACGTCCAGCGCCGCCACGCCCAGCAGCGTGGCCGGCGGGACGGGGGCGACGCCCTTCTTCGCCGTCGCCCGGGTGATCCCCTCCAGCAGGAGGGGCATCTTGTCGGGGGTCCAGTCGACGACGTAGACGGTCAGCTTCGCCACGTCGTCGAAGGTGCCGCCGGCCTCGGCCAGGGCGGTGGCGATGTTGACGTAGCACTGCTCGACCTGAGCGGCCAGGTCGCCTTCGCCGATCGTCGTTCCATCGGCGTCCCAGGCGACCTGCCCGGCGATGAAGACGAGCTTCGATCCGGTCGCGATCGACACCTGCCGGTACACGTCGATCGTGGGCAGTCCGCTGGGGTTCACCAGGGTGATGGCCATGTTGTCCGCCTCCTCGTCGAGGGAGCCCGAAGGCTCTCTTCCACGGAACCACGACTCCCGTGGTCTCTTGTGGTTACTCAGGAACCGTAGGAGAGTGGTCGCTGACATGGAAGAACGCACTTTTCAGTGACTGGGGAACCGTATGGTGACCAAGCAGTTCAGGGGCTCGCCCGAGGACGCGGACCTGATGCGCGCCGACTCCTTGGCGCGGGAGATCTTCTCGGACGTCGCCAACAAGTGGGCGCTCCTGATCATCGAGTTCCTCGGTGAGCGCACCCTGCGCTTCAGCGAGCTGCGGAACGAGATCGAGGGCATCAGCCACAAGATGCTCACCCAGAACCTGCGCATGTTGGAGCGCAACGGGCTGGTCGACCGGACCGTCTACCCCACCGTGCCGCCGCGGGTCGATTACGCCCTGACCGAGCCGGGCCGTGCCCTGCGCGTGACGATCGACGGACTGTGTGACTGGACCCACCGGCACCTCGGCAACATCGAGGCCGCGCGCCGCCGCTTCGACGGCTGACGGTGCCAGGCGCCGGTCGGCCTCGGGCCGGCCCGTCGTCCGCGCCGTGCGACGGAGCCGGCCAGGGCGGACTGCGATGCATGGCCCCAGCGTCCCGGCCGCCTCGACGCCGGGGCAGAGCGCTCGCACTCACCTGCCTCTGAGTAGCAGGACGCCCCCGGCGCGGGCGACGGCGGAATGACGCGACGGAGGCCAGGCCGTCGAGGACGGGCAGCCGCCGTTGTGCGGTCGGTACGAACCGCCGCTCTGGGGTCCGCGGCTCACGCTCGCAGGGTGAGCCGTGGGTGGGTGCCGTTGAGGTAGTGGTCGCCGATGTCGCGCAGGCGGTGGGATGCGGACGAACTCGCCGTGAGGGCACGGGCGTTGCGCCAGAAGCGATCGAAGTCCGGTCCGCCGCCCGTGGCGCCGGAGACGAGTTCGAGGATCCGCGTGGTGATCTGGACCGCGGATCGGCTGGTCACCGCCTCGGCCGCGGCGACCAGCACGGCGATGTCGGCCCGTTCCTCGACGCCGAGCGACCGCTCCGCCAGCAGCCCGTGCGCCAGCGCGTCCGTGGCTCGCTCGACGACCGCCGCCGCGGTGTGCGCGGCCGTGGCCAACTCTCCGTACGCCAGGAGGAGATACGGGTCCTCCCCTTCGCTCAGCGGGTACCCGTCGGTCGGCGGTGGTGCGGCCTGGGTGGCGCGGCTGATGTCCCGGGCCTCCGCGAGCGCTCCTTCGGCGATTCCGAGGCCGACATGGACCAGGAGGAGCCGCAGGGCGAGCGGGGCCAGTGCCGTGAAGGGGGCCACGGCATGCTCGTCGCCGGGGAGCGCGCCCAGGATGTCCCGGGAGTTCACCCGGACCTGATCGAAGGTCACGGTTCCGGCGCCGACGAGGCGTTGGCCGACTCTCTCGGTACCGGCCTCGATGAACACCGCGGGATCCACGGGATCCACCAGCGCGACCATGACCTCACTCGTCCCCGTACACCGCGCCCCCACGATCAGCCGGTCGGCGACGGCGACGCCGGAGGCGAACGACCTGCGCCCTTCGAGAACGTAACCACCGTCGACCGGCGTGAGGGTCGGCTCGGGTTGGCCGATGCTTCGGGAGGGTTCGATGCCGCCGGCGAGCAGCCATCGCTCCTGTGTCGTGCGGTTCTCCAGGGTATCGGGGGCGTTCGAAGCCGCAGCGCCTCCCGACAGGAAGCGCGCGGTCCAGGAGAGCACGTAGTGATGGGCGAGGAGTTCGCCGATCGAGCTGTCCGCCGCCGAGATCTCGCGGATCACCGCGCATGCGGCCCGCCAGTCGGCGCCGCGGCGGCTCGGCCCGGGTGGGGTGAGCAGCGCGGGCAGTCCGGCTTCCCTGAGCCTGGCCACCTCGTCGAAGGGGGGTTTGCCGGCCCGGTCCCTGGCGGGCGCGTCGACCGCGAGGTCGTCGGCGAGTTCCCGGGTGACGCGGGGCCAGATCGCGTCGTCGGCCGGGCGGTCGACCGGTCCGGAGGTGGGCCGTATCGCTGACTTCTTCGGCGTTCTCACGTCACCTCATATGATCCCTAGTATTCCCACTGGAATAGTAGGGATATTGGCAGAGGGGTGACGAGGGGCCCAAGGGGCGTTCGCATGGTGGACAAGCACGTCTCGTCCATCGAGACCGGTGCGCGGGTAGTCGCCGATCAGGCGCAGGTCAGGGGTTGGTCCATGCCTCCGGGTCCTCCGCCAGCTCGGAGATCCCCGCGGGCAGCTTCGCCGCGGCCACGTCCGCCAGCGACACCTCGTCCAGCACCTGGCGCACATTCGCCCGCAGCGCGATCCACAGCGTGAGCAGCGACTCGGCCGGGCCCGTGTACGAGAGCTCCGGAGGGCGCACCCCGCGTACGGACACCAGCGGGCCGTCCACGCAGCGGATCACGTCCGCGATGGAGATCGAGTCGGCCGGCCTGGCCAGCCAGTACCCGCCGTTCCCTCCCCGCTGGCTCAGCACCAGACCGCCACGGCGCATGTCGCCGAGGATCCCCTCGAGGAACTTGTGGGAGATGTCCTGGACCTCCGCGATCGCCTCCGCCTTCAACGGACCCGCGTCCTGGGCGGCGGCGAGCTGAAGTGCGGCACGCACCGCGTAGTCGGCCCTGGCTGAGATGCGCATGACCCGCATTATTCCCCACCGCGGTGACCGGATTCGTACGCTCGCGAGCGCGGGTCCCGGGGTCGTCCGCACCCTTGACGTGGGCCGTGGCCACCTCGACACTCGAGGACGGGAATCCGAGCGAACAGGTAGGGAACCATGGGGCTCACGGCGGGAAGGGACGCGGCTCGCACCGTCCTGCTGCCCCGCTCCCTGCCCCTGACCTCGCGCCGCCACATCGATCTCCTGCGCGTGTGCAGTGCGGCGAGTCGTGTGCGCCTCGGGTGCGCCGGCGCCACCACCCCCTCCGCGCCCTGAGCCCGCGGCCCCCTACCGCAGCGCCCCGTTCTCCTCCTTCCCGTATCTCTGCTGCCTCCGCGCGCGTGTCGATGGCGCGCCGCCGTGACCCAGCACCGAGCACCCCCAGGGAGAATCATGTCCGTCATCCCCTCCGTCGTCACGCCCGTCTTCCGTGGCCGGATCGGCTGCGACGTACGCAGCGGTCACTACGCCGTTCCGCACCGCTACCGGCTGCATCTCGCGCTGTCCTGCCCCAGCTGTCTGCGCGTCGCCGCCACCCACAGCCTGCTCGGACTCCAGGACACGCTCCCCCTGACCCTGCTGCCCGCCACCCCCGACACACCCGGCGGCGGCTACGCCACGCTGCGCCCGCTGTACGAGGCCAGTGCCCATCAGTACGCCGGGCCCGCCGTCGCCCCCGTGCTCAGCGACGGCTGGACCGGCCGGATCGTCACCACCCATGTCCCCGACATCCTGCGCGACCTCGCGCTGCGGTTCCGCGGCGCCGGCCCCGAACTGCTCCCGGCCGGGCGCGAGTCCGAGATCGCGGCGATCGGCGACCTGTGCGAGCGCAGCGTCAACCGCGCCGCGCAGCGCGCCGGCGAGCTGGGCCTCGACGACCTGGCCGCGCACCGCGACCCGCTCTCCGTGCTCCTCGCCGCGCTCGGTCGGCTCGAACGGAGGCTGGAGCGGCAGGCGTACGTGCTCGGCGACGAGATCACCGCCGCCGACGTGCATGTCTGGGTGACGCTCCTCCAACTGGACACCGTGCACCGCTGGCACCTGGACGCCGGCGCCATGGACCGTGTCGCGGACCATCCCGCGCTCTGGGCCTACGCCCAACGCCTCGCCGCGCGGCCCGAGTTCGGGCGCCACCTCGACCTCGACGGCATCGCGAGCCGTCATCGCGCCCACTGCCGGGGCCAGGAGGCGGCGGGCGCCGCCATGAGCATCGTGGACTGGCGGGCGTACCGCGTCTGAGGCGGGACGAGGGGGACGCCGGAACCGTCAGACGAAGGGTGGTTCCCAGTCCTTCTTGACCTCGAAACGATAGTCGCGCCGGTCGAGCACCCGGCCGTCCCCGTCGACCAGCGAGGCGACCACCTCGTAGACCCCGCGCGCCCGCGGCCCGCTCGGGACCCGCTCCGGCGGGAGCTCCAGGTCGTAGGGCCCGCCGTGCCGGAAGTCCCCGAGCGCCACATCGGCCCCACCGAGCTCTGCGCCGTCCTTGCTCCGCTGGTCGACCACCTTCAGGCCGGTCACCGACGGACCCTCGACCCGGAAGCGCACGACGGCGCGGAACTCCGCGCCCTCCTTCACCGTGAACGGCTCCTGCGCCGCCCCCGACGGGGGTACGGGCAGTGAGATGTCGCCGGGGCCGGTGAACCGGAGCGCGAGTCCGAGCAGTCGCACGGTACGGCCCTCCTGGAGCGGAACGGCCGCGGCCGGATCGGCGAGGGAAACCATGGTGTGCTCGTCTCTCGGGAGGGTCTCGTCGGCGAGGCCGGGGGCGGGACGCAGCGCGGCTACCCGAATCGCTCCCTCCCATGCGGCGGGCCGCGTGGGAGGGAGCGCCCGTCAGCCGAAGCGGCGGCCGGCGAGCGGAGCCGTCGCGTCCCCGCTACCGGCGCGTACGCCCCGCAGGAAGCCGCCGAAGGCCTCGATGGGGGTCATGGACGGCGCCCACTCGAGCTCCCGGCGGGCGCGCTCCGTGGCGAGCAGCGGCAGACGCAGCACGGCGTCGAAGAGGTCGGGGGACGCGGGGGCCACCCGCAGTTTCCAGGCCGTCGAGAGCACGCCGCGTACCGCCGCGTTCGGCACCTTGATCGCCCGGGCGTCGAGGAGGGAGGCGAGGGCCGCGGTGTCGATCGCCGGATCCGCCGCCACGTTGAAGGCGCCGCGGACGTCACGTACCAGCGCCCGGCAGTAGGCGTCGGCCGCGTCGTCGGTGTGCAGCGCCTGGAAGCGCAGCCCCTTCAGCTCGGGAAGGAGCGGCAGCAGATCCGGGCGCATCAGCGCGCCCGGGAAGTAGCGGCCCGCGAAGATCCGGCGCTGCTCGCTGGCCGACTCCTCCTTGAAGAGGAAGCAGGTCCGCATCCGCACCACCCGCGTCGTCGGGTGATCGCGCTCGAAGGTGTCCAGGACCCGTTCCAGATACGCCTTCTCACGGGTGTAGGCGGCGCCGGGCCAGCCGTGCGTCGGCCAGGACTCCGAGACGGCGGCACCGTTTCCGGGGCCCGGTGAGTAGGCGCCGATCGACGAGGCGTGGACCAGGACGGGCACCCGCGCCGCCGCCACCGCGTCGAGGACCCGCAGCGTGCCCAGGACGTTCGACCGCCATGTCTCGGTCATGTCGTGGGTCGGGTGGAAGCGCCAGGCCAGATGGACGACCGCGTCGGCGTCCGCGACGTACTGCGCGAGCCGCGGTTCGTCGCCCTCCATCGACAGGTCCACCTCGGCCCACTCGGTCTTCGACAGCGTCAACGCGGGTCTGCGGCGGGCGAGTCCGAGGACGGAGGCGATCCGCGGCTCTCGTTCCAGGGCCCGGAGCAGGCTCGTCCCGACATTGCCCGTGGCGCCCGTGACGACGACCCTCAGTCCCTCACTCGCCTTCATACTTCGACCTTCCGCCATCCCAGGCGGGCGCGCACGCCGGGATGGGGTCGTGACGGATCGTGGCCGGTTGGGTCGCGCGGGTGACGGAGTGACCCGAATATGGAGCAACGGAGCGAAGGGGGGTGTGCCAGGAGGACATGATGTTGCTGCCCGACAGAAACACGATCGATCGGCTGCTGCGGCACTACCGGGCTCAGGAACGCGCGGTCCTGGCCAGGCCGGGCGACCTGTCGGTCCGCAGGCGCTTCGAGGACACGGCCTACACCCTGTGTGTGCTGATGGGGGAGCGGACGGCGCGCGAGGCGGTCCACGCGGCCGAGCGGTACGTGGGCAAGGTGAGCCCCGCGCCCCGGCAGGCGCTCGAAGGGCTGCCCGGCTCGTGAATGGCGCGTGAGCGCCCCCGGTGACCGAGTGATGGGTGGGCAGGTGGGGCAAAACGAGCGTTCCGGGGCATGAGTGGGGTAGATGCCCCTGTACGGAAGCGGAGGGAGGCGGGTGACCCGATGGCGTCGGAGCGGTTCACCGTCACGGCGGCGCCCGGGCCGCAGCCCGGAGTCGTGGTGCTGTCCCTGACGGGGGAGCTCGACCACGACACCGCGGACGCGTTGCGCGGGGAGCTCGAGGGGCGAAACGGAGCGGTGCGGATCCTGGTCGACTGTGAGGGGCTGCGGTTCTGCGACTCGACCGGCCTGAACGTACTGCTGCGGGCCCGCCTCCACGCGCTGGAGGCCGGCGGCCGTCTGGAGCTCGCCGGGCTGCGACCGCCGGTGGCCCGGATGTTCGAGATCACGGGAGCGCGGACCGTCTTCCGCGTGTACGAGAACGTGGCCGAGGCGCTCACGGATCGACGGGCGGACGGCTAGGCGGGCGGATCGCGGAGGGAGCGGTGGGCGAGGAAGCCGTGGAAGAAGGCCAGGTCCGGAGGCTCGTGCTGTTCGGGACCAAGGGCGTGGTGATGCGCTGCCGCGATTTCACCGCGGAGGCCCTCGCCGACTGGGGCTGGCTCCCGGCCGGGAACGACGAGGCGCGGGAGCGGGCCGACGACGTGCTGCTCCTGGTGTCGGAGGTGGTCACCAACGCCTGCCTCCATGCGGGAGGGCCCGAGGAGCTCGTCCTCCGCCACCGTCGGGACGGCTTGCGGGTCGAGGTCTCCGACGCGAACCCGGAGCACCCCAGGCGGCGACAGCCCCGAGCGCCGTCGCTGCCCGGCGGCCACGGGCTGATGGTCCTGGACCGGCTGGCGGGGGACTGGGGCTCGGAGCCGCGCGAACGCGGCAAGGTCGTCTGGCTGGAGGTCGGCCGCCCACCCCGACCGCCGTGGCACGGTGACGGCAGACCCTGAAGGACGCCACCCCCTGACCCCGCCCGTCCGCGGATCACCCGGCTCGAATCCCCTCACCTCGGGACCCGGTCCGCGGTTGCCCGGGCGTGGTGGTGCGGCCGGATCCCGGCCGAAGGTTGATCAGACGCCGCCGACGGCGGGCCGCCGTGGTCCCCGGCCGTGGGGGGCCGCCCTGCCCCCCCCGATACCGCGGCCGCCCGCCCAGGGCGGTCGTGGGGCTCCACCAAACCCCTCCAGAGCTCGTCCCGGATTACGGC
>NZ_JBHWBS010000001.1:80218-94986 GCF_042735655.1 Streptomyces sp. NPDC059567
GGGGGGGGGGGGGGGGGGGGGGGGGGGGGGCCGCCCCCGGCTCGTCTGTCCCCCCCCCCCCGCGGCGGGGGGCGGGGGGGCGCCCCGGGGGGGGGGGCCCCCCCGCCGCCCCCGCTATCCCGCTGCCGCCCGCCGAGGGCTGTCGTGGTCCTCCACCAAGCCCGTCCTGAGCTCGTCCAGGATTCGGGCCAGCAGCCGGGAGATGTGCATCTGCGAGAGGCCGAGCCGCTCGCCGATCTCCGCCTGGGTCAGCTCCTCGCCGAAGCGCAGCGCGAGGATCGTGCGGTCCCGCGCGTCCAGCCCGGCGATCAGCGGTTTCAGCGACTCCAGCGAGTCGATCAGCTCGAACGCGCGTTCCTCCTCGCCGAGGCGCCGCGCGCCCGCCGTGAGGGCCGAGTCGTCGTCGCTCGTCGGGGTGTCGAGCGAGCGGGCGACGTAACCGTTCGACGCCTGCTCGCCCTCCGCCACGCTCTCCTCGCCGATGTGCAGATACGCGGCCAGCTCGGCCCTGCTCGGGCGCCGGCCGAGCCGCTGCTCCAGGGTGTCGACGGCTTTCGCCAGCTCGATGCGCAGCTCCTGGAGCCGTCGCGGCACCTGGACGGACCAGCTGGTGTCCCGGAAGAAGCGCTTCATCTCGCCGACGATCGTGGGCAGCGCGAACGCCGAGAACTCCACGTCCCTTCCGACCTCGAACCGGTCGATCGCCTTGATCAGGCCGATCGTGCCGACCTGGACGATGTCCTCCGTCGGCTCGGCCCGGTTCCGGAAGCGGCGGGCCGCGAACTTCACGAGGCTGAGATTCAGCTCCACCAGCGTGTTCCGGACGTACGCGTGCTCGGGCGTGCCCTCCTCCAGACTCTCCAGGCGGGTGAAGAGCGCCGTGGACAGGGCCTGGGCGTCCGTCGTGCTCACCTCGGTGGGCCGGTCGATCTCGGGCAGGCCGTCCAGCGCCCGTCGGCGCACGGCGGCCGGCGCCGTGGAGGACAGCGTGCTTCGGGGCGTGCTCCGGGTGGACATAAAGGCTCCCTCGACGGGTGGCGTGGGCCTTCGCCGCCGTGCCGGCGGCGGGGGTCCGTCGTTCGAGCTCCTGTACTGAAACATTCCCCTTACTGGTGGTTTGACACCGTCTGTCCGGGCAGTCGTGCCCTATGACGACAACGGCACTCCGGTACGCCCTCCCCGAGGGCCCGGGCATGGTGGGAGAGTGCCGCGACCTCACCCGCCAGGCGCTGCGCGACTGGTTCGGCCCGGTGAGAGGCGCGCAGGAGGTCCTCGTCGAGGACGTCCTGCTCCTCGTCTCGGAGGTCGTCACCAACGCGTACACCCACGGCGGCACCCCCTACGAACTCCGCCTCGACCGCACAGACGGGCGGCTGTGGGTCCAGGTCAGCGACACCAGTCCCGTACGTCCGCGGCCCCACGGCCCGCACATCGCGAGCCGTTCCTCGGGACACGGGCTGTATCTGCTCGAACGCCTCTCCTCCGCATGGGGCTCGCTGCGGCGCGGCGAGGGTAAGGCGGTCTGGTTCGAGGTGGAACTGACGCCGGCCCCGTCCGTGAAGGACGCCACCCTCCCAGACGCCACCTTCACAGACACCGCCCCCACAGACGCCGCCCTCACGGAACCCGCAGACACTGCCGCCCGCCCCCGCCGTGCCTAGAGTGGAGAAGCGGAGCGGGGGCCGTCGCGGGCGCATCACCCCGGACCCGTGGCGGGACCCGATCCGCGTCCCTGTCGTCTCCGTGCCGCGCGAGGTCCGCGATGGAGAGTTCCCCCCGACCGCCCGCGTCCGAGCCGCGCGTGCCGCCGGAACCTCTGGGCGAGGACGGGCTGGGACAGCTCCTGGCCGGGCTCACCGCCGTACGCGACGGTGATCTCTCCGTCCGTCTCCCGGACTCCGCCGGAGGCATCCTCGGCGAGATCGCGGCCGTCTACAACGACATGGTCGACCAGCTGTCCCTGGTCACCTCCGAGGTCACCCGCGTGGCCAGCGAGGTCGGCGGCCAGGGCCTCCTCGGCGGCCGGGCGCGCGAGCCGCGGGTGAGCGGTGTGTGGCGCGAGCTGACCTCCGGCGTCAACACCATGGCCGACAATCTGACGTCCCAGGTCAGATCCATCGCCCAGGTCGCGACCGCCGTCGCCCGCGGCGACCTCACGCGGAAGATCCGGGTCGACGCGCGCGGCGAGATCCTGGAGCTGAAGGAGACCATCAACACGATGGTGGACCGGCTGTCCTCCTTCGCCGAGGAGGTCACCAGGGTCGCCCGCGAGGTCGGTACGGAGGGCAAGCTCGGCGGGCAGGCCACGGTGCTCGGCGTCTCCGGCACCTGGAAGGACCTCACGGACAACGTCAACTCCATGGCCGACAACCTCACCAACCAGGTCCGCAACATCGCCCAGGTGACCACGTCCGTCGCCCAGGGCGATCTGACGAGCCGTATCGACGTGTCCGCGCGCGGCGAGATCCTGGAGCTCAAGACCACCATCAACACGATGGTCGACCAGCTCTCCTCCTTCGCCGCCGAGGTCACGCGCGTGGCCCGCGAGGTCGGTACGGAGGGCAAGCTCGGCGGCCAGGCCGAGGTCGAGGGCGTCTCCGGTACGTGGAAGCGGCTCACCGAGAACGTCAACGAACTCGCCGGAAACCTGACCCGCCAGGTCCGGGCGATCGCCGAAGTCACCGGAGCCGTCGCCGAGGGCGACCTCACCCGCTCCATCACCGTCGACGCCCCCGGCGAGGTCGGCGAGCTGCGGGACAACATCAACGCGATGGTCGAATCACTGCGGGCCACCACCCGCGCCAACGAGGAGCAGGACTGGCTCAAGACGAACATCGCCCGGATCGCCGCCCTCATGCAGGGCACCCGCACCCCGACCGACATCGCCGAACTCATCATGACCGAGGTCCCGCCGCTGGTCTCCGCGCAGTACGGCGCCTTCTTCCTCGCCCGCCACGACGCGCGCGGCACCGAACTCGTCGTGACCGCGTCGTACGGAGCACCCGAGGAACCCGCCACTCCGCCGCGCCGCTTCCGCCTCGGCCAGTCCCTCGTCGGCCAGGCCGCCCACGACCGGCGCACGGTCGTCGTGGAGCGGCTGCCGGTCGGGTACGCCACGGTCTCCTCCGCGGCGGGCTCCGGTGAACCCGCCATGCTGATCATCCTGCCGATCGTCGTCGAGGACCAGGTCCTCGGAGCCGTCGAACTCGCCTCGCTCCAGCCCTTCACCGCCATCCACCGCGACTTCCTCGAACAGTTCGTGGACACCGCGGGAGCCGTCGTCAGCTCACTCGTCGCCAATCTCCGTACCGACGAACTCCTCGCCCAGTCCCAGCGGCTCACCGACGAACTGCGATCCCGCTCACAGGAGTTGCAGGCACGGCAGCAGGAACTGCAGCGCTCCAACGCCGAACTGAAGGAGAAGGCGGCTCTGCTCGCCGAACGCAACAAGGACATCGAGTCCAAGAACCTCGTCATCGAACAGGCCCGCCAGGAGCTGGAGGCGCGAGCCCAGCAGCTGTCCCGCACCTCCATGTACAAGTCCGAGTTCCTGGCGAACATGAGCCATGAGCTGCGCACTCCGCTCAACAGCCTGCTGATCCTGGCCCGGTTGCTGGCCCAGAACCCGCAGGGGAATCTGTCGGAGAAGCAGGTCGACTACGCCGAGGTCATCCACTCCGCGGGCTCCGACCTGCTCCAGCTCATCAACGACATCCTGGACCTGTCCAAGGTCGAGGCGGGCAAGATGGACATCCGCCCCGAACGGTTCCCGCTCCACCAGCTCCTGGAGTATCTGGAGGCCACCTTCGGACCGGTGGCGGACGAGCGGGGGCTGAGCTTCTCGGTCACCGTCTCCTCGGACGTGCCCGAGGAACTCACCACCGACGAGTCCCGGCTGCGGCAGATCCTGCGCAACCTGCTGTCCAACGCGCTGAAGTTCACCGACGAGGGCGGCGTGGACCTGACGATCGAGTACGCCGGAGCGGACGAACCGCCGGCCACCATGCGCGCGAGCGGACCGGTGCTCGCCTTCCACGTCACCGACAGCGGGGTCGGAATCCCCGCCGAGCGCCTCGAAGGCATCTTCGGCGCCTTCCAGCAGGGTGACGGCACCACGGCCCGCCGCTACGGAGGCACCGGGCTCGGGCTCTCCATCAGCCGCGAGGTCGCAGGCCTCCTCGGCGGGGCCATCGACGTCCGCTCCACGCCCGGGCGGGGCAGCCGGTTCACCTTCTACCTGCCGGCCCCCCGCACGGCCTCGCCGGGCGCGCCGGCGGGGGAGCCGTCCGCCGACGCCGACACGGACGAGACGACGGGGACCGGCAGCGCCCACGTCCCCGGCGGCCACGACCCCCGGACGGCGGGCCACACCGTCCTCGTGGTCGACGACGACGTGCGCAACGTCTACGCGCTCACGGAAGTGCTCGTGGGACACGGCGTCCGCGTGCTCCAGGCCGACAGCGGCCGCGCCGGACTCGACCTGCTCGCGTCCCACCCCGAGGTCGAACTCGTCCTGATGGACGTCATGATGGCCGGCATGGACGGGTACGCCACCACCGGCGCCATCCGGAACCTGCCCGGCCGCGCGCATCTGCCCGTCATCGCCGTCACCGCCAAGGCCATGCCCGGCGACCGGGCCAGGGCTCTGGCGGCAGGCGCCAGCGACTACGTGGCGAAGCCCGTCGACGCCGAGGAGCTGATGTCCAAGGTCCGGCAGTGGCTGGCCGCGTGAGGCCTCCCGGCCGCCCGCGCCCCTGCCCGCGCGCCCGTGCTCGAGCCCGCGCCCACCGTCACCGTACGAGCACCACGACGATGCTGGTGTCGTCGTCCGTGTCGCCGGTGGCTGCCGCGAGCAGCCGTTCCACCTGCTCGTTCGCCGGGTAGCCGCTGAGTCGTTCGGCCGCCGCGGCGAGCTGGGCGAGCCCGTGGTCGAGGCCGTCGTGGCGCCGTTCGACCAGACCGTCCGTGTACAGCAGCAGCGTGTCTCCGGGCCGCAGGGCCGTGCGGCGCTCCTGATACGCGTACGAGGGCACCGCGCCCAGCAGGATGTCATGCGGCGGGTCGAGGAGCCGTGCCGTCCCGTCCCGTACGAGCAGCATCGGCAGGTGCCCGGCGCTCGACCAGACCAGCCCGCGGTCCTCGGGGTCGTACAGGGCGCAGACGGCGGTCGCCGTGGGCCGGCCGCTGGTGCGCAGCGTCATCTCGTTGAGCCACTCCATCAGCCGCCGCGGCGAGGCGCCGGTGCACGCCAGGCCGCGCTGGGCGTTGCGCAGCGCCACCATGCCGGTGACCGAGTCGATGCCGTGGCCCGCCACGTCGCCGACCGTCACGAGGACCTTGCCGCTGGGCAGCGGCTGGACGTCGTACCAGTCGCCGCCGACCCGGTACTCCTCGGCAGCCGGCCGGTAGCGGGCCGCCACGACCAGGTCCGGCAGCTCCTGAAGATCGGGGACCTCGGGCACGATCGCCTGCTGGAGCTGCAGGGCCAACTGGTGCCTGAGCTCGGCCTGGGTCCTCACCGCGGTGAGCTGGTCGAACGTCGCGGTCAGCGCGGCCTCGGTGCGCCGGCTCGCCGACACGTCCTGGTACACCCCGGCGAGACCGATGACCGAGCCGGCGTCGAGGAGGGGCTCCGCCGCCACCCGGACATGGCGCACGGCCCCGTCCTCCAGCACGATCCGCAGGACCGTCTGCGCGCCCGTGCGCCGCTCCACCAGCGTCCTGAGCAGCTCGGTCAACGCCTCGCCGTCCTCCGGGTGCACCAGCCCCCGCAGCCCCAACAGGGGTACGGGAGGCTCGTCACGGCCCCTGCCGAAGACGGCGTACGCCTGCTCCGACCACACTGTGTCGCCGCCCGTCAGGCTGTCCTGGAAGAGGGCGACGCTCTGCAACCGGGACACCGCACGGTCCGAGGCGAGCCCCGGATCGGTGGTGTCGTGCCACAGCACCACGGCCCGCTCGTCGCCCGCCGGCAGCACACGCACGTCGAGGAGCGGCGCCGGGTCTCCCGGCTCGGGCACGGTGGACGCCGGCAGCCGTGCCACCCGCTGGGTGCGCCCGGTCCGGTGCGCGCGTCGTGCGAGATGGGCGAGGTCCGCGTGGACCCGGGGGAGAGCCAGCGCCAGGGACCGGTCCTCGGTCGGCGGGGTGCCGCCGAGCGCCGCCACGGCGTTCTCGTTCAGGTGCTCGACGATCGGCGCGACGGCACCCGGGGCGACCTTGAGGAGCATCGCGGGATGGGCGAGGGCATCGAGGACGTCCACCAGGACCGGTGCGGCGGACGGGGGCGAGTCGGCGGCGTCCAGGACGGTACCGGCCACGTCCGTCAGGCCCACCAGGGCCCTGCGCAGCGGGTCGTCGAAGGGGTTCGGGCCGGGCCAGGCGACCAGCGCCAGGCCCACCGTCGTACCGCGCAGGCGCAGCGGGAGCAGCGCCCGCGCCGCATGGGGAGCGGGCCCGGGCAGTACCTCGCCGTTCTCGGGGCCAGAGTCCAGCCAGACCGGTGAAGCGTCGGAGAGCACCGAGCGGAAAGCGGGAGGCGCCGCAGGCGGGATCCACTGCCACGCGGCGGCCTCCGCGGCCCCGACACCCGCGTGTCCGGCCAGCCGCAGACAGCCCCACGCGTCGCGTCGCCACAGCCACAGGCTCCCCGCGCCGAGCGGGACGAGACCGCCCTCCAGGAGCGCCTGGGCGGCCTCGCCGACGGTGTCCTTCGTCTCGGCGGCCGTCGCCGCGCGCCGCGCGCGCCGCTCGTCGGGGGTGCTGAACACGACGGGCGGGGTCGCGGGCTCGGCCGGCGCGGTGACCGGGGACGCGGCTTGGGCGGCGGGCTCGGAGCCGGTACGCGTGAGCCTCTCGGCCGTCGTACCGCCCACGGCGTTGACGATGTCGGCGGCGAGATCCTCGATGCCGAGGCCCGTGGCATGGGAGAGGGAGTCCAGGTGCTCCGCCGCGTCGGCCGGGGACGCGCCGAGCTGGGCCGCGAGGACACCCGTGGCCAGATCGACGAGATGGCGGCGGGTGAGCTCGGCACGCAGGCGGCTGTTCTCGGCCGAGAGACCGCTGATGCCGGGCTCCGGAGCGTCCGCCGCAGACGTCGTCACGACTCCTCCCGTCCCTCCACCGAGTGGTTGTCCGGAATGATCGCGTCCGCTCAGGATTCTACCGGGCGGCCCCGCTCGGGTGTCTGAATCCGAGCCGCCGGGGTACCCGCCCGGGCGGAACGGACGGCGCATCCCGTCCTCATCCGGGCCGTCGCGGCCGCGCGAACGGCCGAACCACGCAATAGGAGCGTGCCATGCCCCGTGGATCGAGCCCCAAGAGGGAACGGCAGTACGAGCACATCAAGCAGAGCGCGAAGGACCGAGGCGAGAGCGAGAAGCGCGCCAAGGAGATCGCGGCGCGCACCGTGAACAAGGAACGGGCCCGCGCCGGCGAGTCGAAGACCGCGAGCAAGAGCTCCACGGAAGACATGTCCTCCTCCCGGCGCGGCGGGCAACGCTCGCACAGCGGCTCCCAGGGCCCGACGTACGACCAGCTCTACGCCGAGGCCCAGCGGCGCAACATCCACGGCCGCTCGACCATGGACAAGTCGGAACTGAAGCGGGCGCTCGGCGGCAGCTGACCGGCCAGGGCCGATTGTCAGTGGTGCCCGGCACGATGGACCCATGACAACGACTCCGGTTCTTGCCGATGCCGCCGCGTACGCGCAGGCGGTCGAGGACGCCAAGCAGGCGGCCGCCGCCTACTACGCGGGCGGCACGTCCCCGCTCGACGACGACGCCTACGACCGCCTCGGCCGGGCGATAGCCGCATGGGAGTCCGCCCACCCCGACCAGGTGCGCGCGGACTCCCCGACAGGCAAGGTCGCCGGCGGCGCGGCGGAGGGGGACGTACCGCACACCCGGCCGATGCTCTCGCTCGACAACGTCTTCTCGGCCGAGCAGTTCACGACCTGGGCCGCGTCCCTGGAGCGCCGGATCGGCCGCGGAGTCGAGCGGTGGAGCGTGGAGCCGAAGCTCGACGGGCTGGCGATCGCCGCCCGTTACGAGCGGGGGCGGCTGACCCGGCTCGTCACGCGGGGCGACGGGACGGCCGGCGAGGACGTGTCGCATGCGCGGGGCACGATCGTGGGGCTGCCGGAGCGGCTCGCCGAGCCCGTCACGGTCGAGATACGCGGCGAAGTGCTCATGACCACCGAGCAGTTCGAGGCGGCCAACCCGATACGGGTCGCCCACGGCGGCGAGCCCTTCGCCAACCCGCGCAACGCGGCGGCCGGGACCCTGCGCGCCAAGGACCGTCCGTACCGGGTGGAGATGACCTTCTTCGCCTACGACATGCTGCCGCTGGCCGCGACGGACGCGGACGGCCCGGTCGCCGACCCGGACGGCCTGGACGAGCTCGCCCACAGCGAGCTGATCGCCCGGGCGGTCGTCCTCGGCCTGCACACCTCGGGCGCCACCGCCGTCCCCGGCCGCGCGGTCACCGGCACGGAGGAGGTGCTGGCCCGCGTGGCCGAGATAGCGGCGCTGCGAGCGGAACTGCCGTTCGGCATCGACGGCATCGTGATCAAGGCCGACCTCGCGGCCGACCGGCGCGAGGCCGGTTCGGGCTCCCGCGCGCCGCGCTGGGCCATCGCGTACAAGCTCCCCGCCGTGGAGAAGGTCACCCGCCTGGTCGGCGTCGAATGGAACGTGGGCCGCACGGGCATCATCGCGCCCCGCGCCGTCCTGGAGCCGGTGGAGATCGACGGCAGCACGGTCACCTACGCCACGCTGCACAACCCCTCCGACATCACCCGCCGCGACCTGCGCGTGGGCGACCACGTGATGGTCTACAAGGCGGGCGACATCATTCCGCGGGTCGAGGCGCCCGTCGCCCACCTGCGGACCGGCGAGGAGGAGCCGATCGGCTTCCCCGAGGTCTGCCCGCAGTGCGGCTCGGACATCGACCGCAGCGAGCAGCGCTGGCGGTGCGCCCGCGGACGCGACTGCCACCTCGTGGCCTCCCTGTCGTACGCCGTGGGCCGCGACCAGCTCGACATCGAGGGGCTCGGCGCCAGCAGGATCGTCCAGCTCGTGGACGCCGCCCTGGTCGCGGACGTGGCCGACCTGTTCACCCTCACCCGCGAGCAGCTGCTCGGCCTGGACCGGATGGGGGAGACCAGCACGGACAACCTCCTCGCGGCGATCGCCACCGCGCGCACCCGGCCGCTCGGCCGTGTGCTGTGCGCCCTCGGCATCCGGGGGACGGGACGCTCCATGTCCCGTCGCATAGCCCGCCACTTCGCCACCATGGACGCCGTCCGGGCGGCCGACGCGGAGGCGATGCAGCAGGTCGAGGGGATCGGGGCGGAGAAGGCGCCGGTCATCGTCGCCGAGCTGGCCGAGCTCGCCGCGATCGTCGACAAGCTCGTCGCCGCCGGGGTGAACATGACCGAGCCCGGAGCCACCCCGCCGCCCGCGCCGGGGACCGAGCCCGAGTCCGCCTCCGCAGCGCCCACCGCCGAGGCGGCCGGACCGCTCGCGGGCCTGTCGGTGGTCGTCACCGGTGCCATGACGGGTCCGCTGGAGGCGCTGAGCCGCAATCAGATGAACGAACTGATCGAGCGCGCGGGTGGCAAGTCCTCCTCCAGCGTCTCCAAGCGCACCGGTCTGGTCGTCGCCGGAGAGAAGGCCGGATCCAAGCGGACGAAGGCCGAGGAGCTGGGCATCCGTCTGGTGGACCCGGACGAGTTCGCCACCCTGCTCGGCGACTTCCTGCCGGCCTGACCCGGCGGCGGCGTACGGCCGCTTCGGCGGGCCGGGGGATCCCGGGCCGCCGAAGCGCGTTGATCTTGGGATGAGGTTCCGTCAGACGCCCTCGTCGCTGCGCCGGGTCGAGCGGCGGCGCCACAGCCAGACGGAGATAGCGGCGCCCAGCGACGCCCCCACCAAGGCCAGGGGCAGGCCGCCCCAGGGGCGCGAGGGCAGGGCCTCGCGGGAGACGGTCCTCCCCGGTGCGGCGAGAGCGGCCACGTCCGCCGCCCCGGCCGCCGGAGCGGTTCCCGAGTGCGGGCCGGCCTGGCCCGGCTTCGGCGCCGACTCGTGCGCCGATCGGCCGTTCGACGCCTTCGCTGCCTTCGCCTCCTTGACCGTCCCCTTCGGCTTCTCCTTCGCCTTGTCCCGCGCCGGCGCGAGGGAACCCACCGGCTGCACCCGGCCCGCCGCGTCGAAGCCCCAGTCGAGGAGCGTGCGCGCCTCCTCGTACACCGCGAGTCCGCCGCCCGACTGCGGGTTCATCACCGACACGACCAGCGTCCGCGAGCCGCGCCGAGCCGCCGCGATCAGCGTGTTCCCGGCTCCGCTCGTGTAGCCGTTCTTGACCCCGAGGAGCCCCGGATAGCGCTTGACGCCGTCCTCCCCGGTCAGCAGTCTGTTGGTGTTGCGGATGCCGTACGACCAGTCCCCGGACGGGAAGTCGGCGTACCGCGTGGAGGAGTACCGGACGAACGACGGATCCTGCAGCCCGGCCCGGCCGAAGACCGCCAGGTCGTAGGCCGACGACACCTGGCCCGGCGCGTCGTACCCGTCGGGCGACACCACCCGCGTGTCACGCGCCCCCAGAGCGTCGGCCTTCTCCTGCATCTGACGGGCCATGGCCTTCCAACCGCCGTTCATCGCCGCGAGCACCCGGACCGCATCGTTGCCCGAGTTGAGGAAGACGCCGTTCCACAGGTCCGACACCTTGTACGTGTAGCCGGCCTGCACGCCGACCAGGCTGCTGCCCTCGCCGATCCCCGACAGCTCCGACTCGGTGACGGTGTGCCGCAGCTCCTGGTCGACACGGGGGAGCGCGGTCACGGCGAACAGCGCCTTGAGCGTGCTGGCCGGCGGCAGTCGTCGATGGGCGTTGCGCGCCGCCAGGACCTCGCCGGTCGAGGCGTCCGCCACCAGCCATGACAGCGCGGAGACGGAGGACGGCTTGTCCGGCGCTCCGGGCAGCGGCTGGATCTGGGTCCCCGAGCGGTAGAGCCGGGCGGGATCGATGAATCGGGCGGCGGGAGGTGAGGATTCGGTGACGGAGGATGCCGTGGCCGCCGGGACGGGCAGCCCGAGCAGCAGCGCCGCGGTACCGGCGGCAACGTGACGGACAGCTGACGTGACGATCATTCAGCCACCGTAGGAAGCCCTGGCGGCGCCCGCAGATCGTAGTGCGCCGACCGGCGTACGGCGGGTGGCGGACGGGCGATCGTCGACCCCGGCGCGCCGGGCCCCGGCGGCTCGACGCCCCGTGCCCGGTGATCGCGACCGGCGCCCGGACTGTCGGTGCGGCAGGGCATCCTGGTGACGTGTCCTCACTTCCGTACCAGAGCCCGCCCGTTCCGCCCGATCCCGTGCAGCGTTCGCCCGCGGCGCCGTCCGCCACCGACCCGCAGGGCGGGCCGTTCGGCGCACCGGTGTCCCGTGGCGAGCGGCCGCCGCGCCCCGCCCCGGTCGGCCACATGATCGTGTGCGGGGACGACGTCCTCGCACACCGGCTCGCGGGCGAGCTCAACGACGTCTACGGGGAGCGGGTCACCCTTCTCGTACCGGTGAGGACCGACACCCAGCCGCAGTCCGCGGGCCGCCCGGGTCGCGCCTCAGCGCTCTTCGGGCGGGTGACGGCGGCCGTGACGCGTACGGCCGTCGGAGAGCAGCGAGGCGTGCCCGCCGGCCGGTCCGTCCGCGTCGTGGAGACCGCCGAGGTCGACGACGCGGTGCTCCTCGACGCGGGGGCGGAGCGTGCCGCCGCCCTCGCGCTCGTCCACGACGACGACGAGACGAACATCCGGGCCGCGCTCGCCGCGCGCCGTCTCAACCCACGGCTGCGCCTGGTCATCCGGCTCTACAACCGCAAGCTCGGCCAGCACCTGGAGACGCTCCTCGACCAGGCCGCCGCCATTGCCGAGCCCTGCCTCGACCCCAAGCTCCTCGACGGCTCGACGACCGTCCTCTCCGACGCCGACACCGCCGCCCCGGCCCTCGCGGCCACCGCCGTCGCCGGCACGAGCAAGGTCGTGCAGGCCGGTGGCCTGCTGCTGCACGCCGTCGAGCGGACCCCGCCCGCCCGCGGCGAGGTGGCCGACCCCGGCCTGTGCACGCTCGCCCTGCTGTCGGCGACCACCAACGACCCGGCCGGCTGCGAGGGCTCGGAGCGCAGCGGCGACCAGGGCCCGCTGCTGCTGCCCGACGACCGCGCGGTCGCGGCCGCTCCCGGGCGGGGCACGGTCGCGCTCGAAGCGATCACGTACGCCGGTCCGACGCTGCCCTCGAACAGGTTCGGCACCTCGGCCCTGCCCGTCGGCTCGCTCTTCTCCAGCCGCCTGCGCTGGTCGCTCGCGGGTGTGGCGGCCGCCGTCGGCGCGATCGCCCTCGCCACCTGGCTCACCACCGGGGACCACCCCCTGCACGCCGCCTATCTGACGCTCCTCGACCTCTTCGCCATCGGGGACCCCGCCGTCGAAGAGGCGACCAGCCGTCAGGTGCTCCAGATCCTCGCCGGCTTCGTCGGCCTCCTCCTGATGCCCGTCCTGATCGCGGGAATCCTGGAGGCCCTCGGGACCTTCCGGTCGGCGACCTCGCTGCGCCGCCCGCCGCGCGGGCTGTCCGGGCACGTGGTGCTCCTCGGTCTCGGCAAGGTCGGCACGCGCGTCCTCGCGCGACTGCGAAGGCTGAACATCCCCGTGGTCTGCGTCGAGTCCGACCCGGAGGCGCGCGGGATCGCGCTGGCGCGTCGGCTGCGCGTGCCGACCGTCATCGGGGACGTCACCGAGGAGGGCGTCCTGGAGGCCGCCCGCATCCACCGGGCGCACGCCCTGCTCGCCCTGACCAGCGTCGACATCACCAATCTGGAGGCCGCGCTCTCCGCCCGCTCCGTCAAGGCCGATCTCCGGGTCGCCCTGCGGCTGTACGACGACGACTTCGCGACCGCCGTCTACCGCACCCTGCGCGCGGCCCACCCCGACGCCCTCACCCGCAGCCGTAGCGTCTCCCACCTGGCCGCGCCCGCCTTCGCCGGCGCCATGATGGGCCGCCAGATCCTCGGCGCCATCCCGGTGGAGCGCCGGGTGCTGCTGTTCGCGGCGGTGGAGGCCGCGGGCAATCCGCTGCTGGAGGGCCGCACGGTGGCGGAGGCGTTCCGCCCGGGGGCCTGGCGGGTGATCGGCCTGGCGACGGGCTCGGCGCCTCTCGGCCGCCACGGAGCGGGCCTGGTGTGGCAACTGGAGCCGGACCGAGTCCTGGCCGCGGGGGACCGACTGGTCCTGGCGGCGACGCGACGCGGATTGGCGGAGCTGCTGGGGGGCCGGCCGCGGGGACCTATGTGACGTCCGGCTTCGGGGCCGGGGTTCGACGGAGCAGGTGGTGGAGCGCGGCGGCGGCGAACTGGACGGTGGCGGCGCCCAGCAGAAGCGCCGCGGGCGGCGCGCCGGCGGCGAGCCCGGTCAGCGCGGCGCCGCATGCGGCCGCCGACATCTTGAGACCGGCGCCCAGAGTGAACACCTGGGTCCGTACGTCGGCGGGGGCGTGATCCGCCCGGATCCGCAACGTCGCCGTCAGCAGCGGGCCGTCGCACAGCCCGGCCGCACCGAACAGGGCCGCACAGAGCAGCGGCGAGGGAACGAGAGCGGCGGCGCCCAGGGCCGCGCCCGTTCCCAGGAGCGTGATGGCGACGAGCCGCCCGGCCGGGAGGCTCGGCCACACCCGGTCCACGACGAGCGACCCGACGAGCGCACCGACGGCGAACGCGGTCATCAACAGCCCCCCGTCACCGGGACGACCGCGCTCGCCGGCGAGCAGCACGGCCGTGGTGGTGAGCCCACCGAGCCCGAGAAACCCGAGGCAGGTGGCGGCGGTGACGGCGCGTAGCTCCCGTACGCCCCACACGGCCACGAGCCCGGCGACAAGGTCACCGCGCAAAGACCGCGGCGCGCTGTCGGCCTTCACGCGGAGGCCGGTGCGCGGCCCCTGCATCGTGGCAGGGGAGCCGGCCGACCCACGAAGGTCCGGCCCTTGCGCTGTCGTCGGCCGCGATGCCGGTCCCGGCGCCCGGCTCGACCCGCTCCGACCCCCGCCCAGGGCTTCCGGAGTCGACCGTGGTCCGCGCCGTCCGGTCAGCAGGACCGCGGCGGGCAGGGTCGCCAGGGCCGCCGACCCCGCGAGTAGCGCGACGGCGGCGCCCGGCCCGGCGAGCGCCGCCGTCACTCCGGCCAAGGCCGGGCCCGCGATCGCGGCGGCGTTGTAGACCGTGGCGTCCCAGGCGTACGCGCGGCCCCGGGCCGGGCCTTCGGTGACGAGTGAGGCGACCAGGCCGGACAGGCCCCCCGAGACCACCGGGCCGCAGCTCCCGCCCAGGGCCGCGACGGTGAGCGTCACGGCGACCGGTACGCGACCCGTCACGAGAGCCAGGCTCGCGACGGCGGCCGCGAAACCGGCCAGCGCGCCCGCGTAGAACAGGGCCGGTCTGCGCATGCGTTCGGCGAGCGCGCCCGTCACCGGCGCTGCGGCGATGTGCGGCGCCATCCACGCGGTGAGCACCAGAGCCCCCAGCGCGGCGTCGCCTGTCCGGGCCAGCGCCAGCAGCACCAAGGCAACCGGAAAGCCCTCCTCAGCGAGCCGGGCGAAGAACGCCGTCCCCAAATAGAGCCGCACCGCTCTCGCCATGACCCCCACCCCCGGGGTTGTTGGTTTGGCAACAAAAAATTTAAACCTAATTGTGGGGGGGCCCCGGGAAGTTTTTGGGGACCGGGT
>NZ_JBHWBS010000001.1:94996-174270 GCF_042735655.1 Streptomyces sp. NPDC059567
GTACACGTACGAGTCGTTCTCGAATGTCGTAAACAACACGATACGCGGCCGCGACCCCCACCCCCCCCCGATATGCACGGTGACCCCTATTACGGGTCTATACCGCATCCCCACCGCCACACACACCACCCACACACCCCCCCCCCCCCCTCTAACCTAAACCCCCACACTCCAGCACCCACGAAAGGTGGAGGGGCCCCCGTGAATGATTCCGGCCAGGGATTCCGGCCCGTCCAGCGGCTGTTCGACATCGCCAACGCCGTACGCGCCGCGCCGGACCTGCCCCGCGGAGCCCTCGCCGAGCTGCTCGCACACCACGGGGAGGACGCGCGGGACCTCACCGCGACCGCCTTCTCGGCGCGCGACGCCGACGAACTCCGCACCGCCGTCGTCCGTATCACCGGCGTCCTCACCGAGACGGACCCCGACCGCGCCGCCGAGGAGCTCAACGCCCTGCTCGCCGCGCACGCGGGCCCGCCCCGGCTCTCCCGCCACGACGGACACCCCTGGCACCTGCACGTCGGCCGGGGCGACGACGCCGGCTGGGCCGACTGGTTCCTCGCGGCCGGCGCCCTCGCACTCGCCCAGGTCCTCACCGAGCACGGCCGGATCACCTGGGGCGAATGCGCTTCCGCCCGGTGCGCCACGCTCTACCCGGGCACCGGCCCCGGCAGTGCGCAGCGGTACTGCTCCGCCACCTGCGCCTCCCGCGAGCGGGTCGCGGCCCACCGCCTCCGCGCCAAGGGGTGACCAACTCGTCACGTTCCGACGCGGGTTGACCGTAGGATCTGACCGCTCGCGAGCCGCATCGATTCCGCCCTCGCCGTCAGGAGTGCCCGTTGAACGCCTCGCCGTACCGCCTCGACCCCGCCGGCGGCTGCCCCCACGCGGCCAACGCCCGGCTCCTCGCCCAGGGCGCCGTGACCCCCGTGGAGCTGCCCGGAGGCGTCGAGGGCATGGCCGTACTGGGCCACGAGGCCCTGCGTGACTTTCTCTCGCACCCCGAAGTCGCCAAGAGCGCGCAGCACTTCACCGCCCTCACCGAAGGCCGCATATCCGACGGCTGGCCGCTGCGGACGTTCGCCACCGTCCAGGGCATGACCACCTCCGACGACGCCGACCACCGCCGGCTGCGTTCCCTGGTGAGCAAGGCGTTCACCGCCCGCCGGGTCGAGGCGCTGCGCCCCCGGGTCGCGTCGGTCACCGCCGGACTCCTCGACCGGCTCGCCGAGGCCGCCGACGCCGGCGACGGCGTCGCCGACCTGCGCCGTCACTTCGCCCTTCCGCTGCCCCTCGGCGTCATCTGCGAACTCCTCGGAGTGGACGAGGAGTACCAGGACAGGCTGCACCACCTCTCCAACCAGGTCGTCGCCACCGACATCGGCCCCGAGCAGGCCATGGCCGCCAACCGGGAGCTCCTGGAAGTCCTCACCGCCATCGCGGACGACCGCGCCCGCCACCCCGGCGACGATCTCACCAGCGCCCTGATCGCCGCCCGCGACGAGGGCGGCGACCGGCTCAGCCAGCCCGAACTCATCGGCACTCTCGTACTGTTGATCATCGCCGGCCACGAGACCACGCTGAACCTCCTCACCAACGCCGTCCGCGCGCTGTGCGCGCACCGCGACCAACTCGCCCACGTCACCGAGGGAGGCGCCGACTGGTCCGACGTCGTCGAGGAGACCCTGCGCTGGGACAGCCCGGTCAGCTACTTCCCGTTCCGCTACCCCACCCGCGACCTGACCGTCGACGGCACGGTGATCCCGAAGGGCACCCCGGTCCTCGCGGCCTACTCGGCGGCAGGCCGTGACACCAAGGCCCACGGCCCGGACGCGGCGCACTTCGACGTCACCCGCGTCCCCGCCGCCAAGCACCTCTCCCTGGGCCACGGCCCCCACTACTGTCTGGGCGCCCCGCTCGCCCGTATGGAGGCGACGATCGCCCTGGAAGCACTCTTCACCCGCTTCCCCACCCTGGACCTCGCCGCCGACGACGAGGACCTCCCCCGCCACGCCGGCTTCGTCGGCAACAGCGTCCGCGCCCTCCCGGTGCGCCTCGGGTGACCCGTCACGCCCCTCACCCCGTCCGGCCGCGGTCCGGCGCGGGGGAGGCGCGCAGAGCCGAGACGAGGCGCAGGAGATGCGCCTCGTTGCCCGACAGCCCCGCGGCCCTCAGGGCCTCGTCGGCCTCGGCCAAGGGGTGTGTGAGCATCGCCGCCGCGTACGGCTCCAGACGCGGATCGGTCAGGACCGCCTGGGTGGACTCCAGCAGACGAAGGTACGCCTGAGCGGCGGCGCGCTCGCGGACGGAGAACGTGGTCATGTCGGGCTCCCTCTCGACAGGTTGGACGCTTCCACCCTCTCCTACGGGTCTGACAATGAGGACGCAGGCGACACCGCTCGGGATGTCGGACACCGGCGCCGTGCTCCAGGACGGCCCGGGCAGGCCCCCGATGGTCACCCTCGGTGACCTGGACGGTCGTGCCGCGGAGCAGGCCCATGTGGAGCCCTGGGGCACCGGCGGCTAGGGTGAAGTCGGGAGTCGGTGGAACACCCGGAGCCGTGATGCGCGGACACCATCCCGAGCCGCCCGACAATGCGCAGCAACTTCTGGTGGCACTCGGGCAGCTCGTCGATCAGGCCCTGGAGCGGATCAAGTTCCAGCGGGCCAGGGTCGAGCTGGCCATGGCATTGCAGCGTCACATGCTTCCGCCGGGACTGCCGGAGGTGCCGGGGCTGCGTTTCGCGGCCAGATACACGCCCTCGCGGGACGGGCTGGACGTGGGCGGTGACTGGTACGACGTCTTCGTGATGAGCGACGGGTCCCTGGGGCTCGCGATCGGCGACGTGCAGGGCCACGATGTGGAGGCGATCGCCTTCATGGGGCAGGTGCGAACCAGCCTGCGCGCCATCGCCGAGTCGACGAGCGACACCCGAGAGGTGCTGGGGCGGACCAACGATCTGCTGATCGCCATGGGGTGTGGCCGGTTCGCGACCTGCTGTTTCCTGCGTTTCGACCCTGTCACCCGCGATCTGACGGTCTCCCGGGCAGGCCATGTCCCGATGATCTGGGCCACGGCAGCGGGCCAGTGGGGGATCGCGCTCGACAGCGGCGGGCCGCCGTTGGGCATCGTGCAGGGCGAGCGGTATCCGGTGACCCACCGACGTCTGAGAGAGGCGGGGGTCCTGGTGCTGGTCACCGACGGAGTGGTGGAGGGGCCCCACTACCCGATGGAGTCCGGCCTGGCCGAGGTGGCCAATCTGGTGCGCGCGGGGTTCGACGCCGACCCCGACATACTGGCCTCCGCCGTCGTCAAAGTGGCCGATCAGACCGGACACCGGGATGACGCCGCGGTCCTCGTCGTGCGCTACGAAGGCCCCCAGGAGCCGGTCCCACCCCAGGAGCCGGTCTGACCACGGGTCCGTCGCCGAAGTCGCAGGGACCGCGATGCGCGTGCAGACTGCTGTCGTGCGCGGTGCGGAGATGAGTCGCTACGGGTCTACCGCCCTGCGCGTGCTTGCCGTCGCCGCCGTCTACTACGGAGCTGCCCGGATCGGGCTGCTCCAGCAACTCGTACGCGACCAGGTCACCCCCCTGTGGCCGCCGACCGGCGTCGCGCTGGCCGCGCTGCTCCTCATGGGGCTGCGCGTCTGGCCGGGCATCGCCCTCGGCGCGTGTCTGGCGAACGTGTTCCTCGGCCCCTCGGCGGTCGCGGTCCTGGTCATCACCGTAGGCAACACCCTGGCACCGGTCTGTGCCTTCCTGATGCTGCGGAAAGCCGGATTCAGGAATGAACTGGACCGCTTGCGGGACGTGCTGGCGCTGATCTTCCTCGGCGCCCTCGCCGGCATGCTGATCAGTTCGACCATCGGCAGCGGCGTACTGGTCCTCTCCGGAGCCGAGGACGCGGGCGACTTCTGGTCCACATGGTCGGTGTGGTGGACCGGTGACGCGATGGGGATCCTCGTCGTGACACCCTTCCTGCTCGTGCTGCGCAGGGCCCGGTGGCCGGTGCGGGCCCGGCCCGCGCGCTGGCTGGAGGCGGGGGCGCTGGCATTCGGCACGGTCTTCGTGACGCTCCTGGCCACGCGCACGACGGACTCGGCGCTGCTCTTCCTCGTCTCTCCCCTCCTGATCTGGGCGGCGTTCCGCTTCCAGCTGGCCGGCGCGGCGCCCTGCGCGCTCGTGGTCTCGACGCTGGCGATTCTGGCCGCCACCGGAGAGAAGGGTCCGTTCGCGGGCGGGGATCTCTTCTCCACCATGGTCACGCTCCAGGCCTTCAACGGCACGACGGCGCTGACGGCTCTCCTGCTCGCGGTCGTGATCACCGAACGCAACAACACGCATGACGAGATCAAACGGGTGTGCATCCGGTTCGCGGAGATGGTGGCCCAGTTGGAGCCGCGGCCCGGGTCGTTCGAACTCCCGCCCGAGGATCCGCCGCCCTGACGTCCGAGCGCGTCCGTCGTGGGCACCCGCCCGATCATGGAGCGGGGAGCGGTGCCGAGACGTGGCCGCGGCATCAATAGGGTGACCCCATGTCTGCCACGTTGAGTTCCACCAAAGCCGCCGCCGCGCTTCGCACCGCGGCACGAGTCTCCGCGGAGTCGCTGCTGGTCCTCGTGATGGCCGCCGTGAGCCTCTGGATCGTGGGCCGCATGTGGCCGGTCGTCTGGCCGCTCATAGTGGGTCTGTTCCTCACGACCCTCACCTGGCCCCTCGCGCGCTTCCTGCGCCGGCACGGGTGGCCCCCCGCACTGGCCGCGGCGGTCGTGACCGTCCTGTTCCTCCTGGCCGTCACGGGCGTCCTGGCGCTGATCGCGGTGCCGGTGGCCTCCCAGTCCGGCGAGCTGGCCGACGGCGTGGTCGAAGGCATCCAGAAACTGCGGGAGTGGGCCGCCGGGCCGCCGCTGAACATCGGCGACGCCCAGATCTCGGGCGCGTTCGACTCGGCGATGGCCCGCGTCCAGGACAGCGTCGGCAGCGTGGTGACCACCGTCGCCACGGGCGTCGGCACCGTGTTCAACGGCATCGTGACCGCCGTCCTGGCGCTCTTCCTGATGTTCTTCTTCCTCAAGGACGGCCCGCGCTTCCTGCCGTGGCTCACCCGACAGCTCCCCGGCCGTCTCGCCGTCGACGTTCCGATCGTCGCCGAGCGCGGCTGGGACACTCTGGGCACGTTCGTACGGTCACAGGCGTTCGTGGGCCTGCTCGACGCCGTCTTCATCGGCCTCGGACTGTGGATCCTGGACGTGCCGCTGGTCCTCCCGCTGGCCGTGCTGACGTTCGTGTCCGCGTTCGTGCCGATCGTGGGTGCGCTCTTCGCCGGCCTGGTCGCGGTGCTGATCGCCCTGGTGTCCAACGGACCGACCGACGCGCTGATCGTGCTGGGGATCATCGTCGTCGTGCAGCAGCTCGAGGGGAACGTCTTCCAGCCCATGATCCAGAGCCGTGGACTCGGTCTCCATGCGGCAGTGGTCCTGCTGGCGGTGACGCTGGGCGGCAGTCTGGCAGGCATCGTGGGCAGCCTGCTCGCCGTGCCCGTGGCCGCGTTGATCTCCGTGATCTGGAACTACCTGCGCGAGCAGCTCTCCGAACCCCTGCCGGAACCGGAACCCGACGCACCGCACACCGGCGCCGCTGTGTGACGGTCCACAGGTGCCGTCTCAGGGCTCGCCGCGTCCGTCCAGCGCCGTGGCGAGCCGCTCGAGGAAGACCCGCTGGCCCGACACGAGAAGCGGAGCGGCGGCCTCAGGGGTGAACCAGCTGACCCGGTCGATTTCGGGGAACTCTCGCTGAGTGCCCGAGCCGCGGGGCCACTCCATCGTGAAGGTGCCCGGCACGATCCGGGTCGGGTCGAGGTCGGACTCGACCGCCCAGATCGTGACCGTCTTGCCGTTCGGCTGCCGCGCCTCGCCGAGCGCGAGCCGCTCGCCGTCCGGGGCCGGCAGGCCGAGCTCCTCCTCGAACTCGCGGCGCGCGGCGGCCTCCGGTGTCTCCTCGGGGCCGTACTCGCCCTTGGGGATCGACCAGGCCGACACGTCCTTCGAGGACCAAAAGGGCCCGCCCATATGGCCGATCAGCACCTCGACGTCACCGTCCGCCGTCCTGCGGAAGAGAAGGAGCCCGGCACTGCGCTTGTCCGCCATGGCGTCCAGTGTGGCGGAACGCGTCAGATGCCGCAGCTGCTCGCCGACCAGAACCGGGAGGCACGGGTGTCCACATGTGCGTGGTCGCCGTGGCCCGGGTAGCCGGGGCCGAGGATCCCGTTGAAGCCGTGGTTGCGCGCCTGCTTGGCCAGCGTGCACAGGGAGGGCGAGCCCGTGAGGTCGATGCCGTCGCCGTACAGATGCCGGCTGTCCGACGCCCCGCCGACCGCCGAGTTGCAGGCGTGCGAGCGGAATCCGCTGCTCACCGAGATCGGCACGTCGCCGAGCGCGTGGCGCAACGCCTCCAGCTTCCACATCGCGCGCAGGGCGTTCGACCTCGCGGTGGCCGCCGTGACGGCGCCGCCGGAGAAGTCGCCGTTGCACTTGTTGAGTTCGGCGTAGGTGAAGTGGATCGGCGTGCAGTCGGCGTCCTGGAGCGCGTACAGCTTCGAGAAGGTCGCGGGACCGGCGACGCCGTCGGCGGAGAGTCCGTACGCCTGCTGGAAGCGGGTCACCGCGGCCTTGGTGGCGGGGCCGTAGTCGCCGTCGACCGTCAGCACGGCGCCGTAGCCGGGATATCCGGCGACCCGGATCTGCAGCTGTGTCACGTCCGCGCCGGACATGCCCGAGGACAGGGTGCGGCCCCAGGTGTAGCACTCGTCGGCATGGGCCGTACCGGATGTGGCGACCGTCCCCGCGAGTGCGGCGACCACCAACAGGACCATCGAGAGCAGGGATCTGACCATGCGCCGGGCCATGACACCTCCGTGTCGGAAGCGGACGGGACCTCCGCCGATTCCGCCATGAGCATGACCATGTGGCGGCCGGTGGTCAACGGTGCCGGACATTCGCCAATGGCCCAGGCCAGTGGCGTCTACGGGTCGATCCGGACCGTCACCGGGCCGCCCGCCGGGTCCACCCGGCGCGCCCACGCGGCGGGCAGCCGTACGGAACGGTGCGGCCATGCCGTGCCCAGGAGCCTCACGCGGTGGAGGATCCGGCCGTCCTGCGCGACCTCCACGACCGGGCGCACCCGTGGCTCCCTCACGCGCAGCAGAAGCGGACGACCGACCCCCGCGGCGGTGATCCGGTTCGGCGCCACCCACCCGACAGGGCCGTCCGCGACCACCGGAACCGCCGACAGCGGCCACGCTTCCCCCGACAGGTACCGGAGTACGGCGTCCGCCGCCCCGCGCCCCTCGGCCGCCGCCGCGCCTGCCGATTCGACCCCGCGCAGCACGTTGCCCGCCGCGAAGACGCCGGCCGATCCGGTACGGAAGGAGCCGTCCACCGCGGGCCCCCGCGTACCGGGGTCCAGCGGCACCGCCCCGGCGCGGGCGAGTTCGTGGTCGGGGATCCAGTCCCCGGTGAAGACGACCGTGTCGCATCCGATCGTGACGCTCCGTCCGTCGGGACGGCTCAGGCGGACGCCGGTGAGCCTCCGCCGGCCCAGCAACTCCGTCACCACAGCGCCCGTCACCAGCGGAGGGAGGGGCGCTGCCGTGAACCGCCGTGGTACGCGCGGCTCTTCGGTGACCATGGCCACGACATCCGCACCGCCCCGACGCAGCGCCCGTACGGCGTGGTGGGCCACCGGTTCCGCGCCGATGACGACGGCCCGCCGCCCGAGCCGCTCACGGCGTACCCCGTACAGATGCACGGACTGCTGGAGCTCGCCGGTCGTCAGCACCCCGGCCGGTCGCGCTCCCGGCACCAGGCGTGCGCTGCGCGGACGTTCGCGGGCGCCGGTCGCCAGGACCACGGCCCGCGCGGTGATCCGCTCCAGCCCGGTCGGGGCTGTGACCTCCACGGTGAGCGGGCCCGCCCAGCCGGTCACAAAGACCCCGGTACGGACCGTGGCCCCGGCCACCACCGCCGCCCGCGCCATCCGGCGCGCGTATCCCGGCCCGTCGGTGGGGCGACCCGGCCCGGTCAGGCCGAAACCACCGTGGGCGCAGTGGCGAGGCACTCCACCGGCCTCCTGCTCCCGCTCCAGGACCTCGATCCGAAACCGGCCCGCGGAGCCCGCGCCCGCGCCCCGGCCCGAACCCGCGCCCCGGCCTGAGCCCCGGCCCGGGGGCGTCGCCGCCGCGAGCCGGGCCGCAGCCGCGAGTCCGGCGGGCCCCGCGCCGACGACGAGCACGTCCACCGTACGGTTCACCGCTCCGATCACGGGGATTCCGCCTCCTCGAACATCGCGCGGACCGTCGCTCCGCAGGAGAACCCCTGGCACCGGCCGCCGCGCGCACGCGTCCGCCGCCGCAGTCCGTCGAGCGAGACCGGCGGGATCGTCGAGGCGAGGGCGGCCCGGATCTCTCCCCGTGTGACCCGCTCGCAGTAGCACACGATGGAGCCGAACTCCGGTTCGGTGGCGATGAGTTCGGCGTCACGGTACGGGCGCGGGAACGCCTCGCCCAGGTTCGGCATCCGCACCGGGGCGAGCGGACGCTCGGCCCCCAGGGACAGTCCGCTGTCGGCGAGGAGGCCCACCACGTGCGCGGCGATACCCAGGGACGCGGTCAGGCCGGTGGACCGGATGCCTCCCACCGTGACATAGCGCAGACCAGGGTGAGCGGCGATCCGGTAGTCGTCGTGCTCGGTCGCCGCCCGCAGCCCGGCGTAGACGGCCGTGACCTCCTCGTCGAGAAGGTCCGGGAGGATTCGGCGGCCCTGGGCGCGCAGCGCCGCCAGGCCGTCGGCCGTGGACCCGGTGGCCGACTTGTCGTCCAGGTCCTCGGCCGTCGGGCCGAGCAGCACGTTTCCGTACACCGTCGGTGCGACCAGGACGCCCTTCCCGAGCGCACCCGGGACGGGGAGGAGGATGTGCCGGACCAAGGAGCGCGCGAACTTGTCGAAGACGATCAGCTGACCGCGCCTCGGCGTGACCGTGAAGTCGTCGCGGCCGAACAGGGCGTCGAACCGGTCCGCGTACAGACCGCAGACGTTGACGACGTACCGGCCGCGCAGCACGCCGCGCGGGGTGACCAGCCGGTGCGGCTCGCCTGGATCGGCTTTCTCCACACGGCAGTCGAGATGCAGATCGACGCCGGAGCGGACGGCCTGGGTGGCGTACGCGAGTGTGGTCGTCCAGGGGCAGATGATCGACTCGCCGGGGACGTCGAGCGCGCCGAGCGCCCCGGGTCCCAGGTGTGGTTCGCGGGCGGACAGTTCTCCGGCGGTCAGCAGCCGCGTGGTGCGGTGGCCATTGCGGGCCGCCTTGTCCGCGAGGCGGGGGAGCGCGGCCAGCTGGTCCTCGTCCCAGGCGACGAGCAGGGCGCCGAGCGGCTCGACGGGGATGCCCGTCTCGTGGGCGTAGTCGGCGAGCCGACGCTGTCCGTCCCGTACGAGTCCAGCCTCCAGCGAGCCGGGTACGGCGTCGAAACCGGTGTGCAGGATCGCGGTGTTGGCCTTGGACGTGCCCTCGCCGACATCGCCGGACGCCTCGACGAGCGCGACCCGCAGCGGCCGGCGGGCGAGTTCGCGGGCGATCGCACAGCCCACCACCCCGGCGCCGACCACCACGACGTCGTACTCCGAGCCCGGTGCGGAGGTGTCCGGCAGCGCTCCTCTTCGGGTGACGACGCCGGAGGGGCGGGATGGCTCTCCCGCCCTCGTCCAGCCCCCCGAGTCCCCCGCCGGCGCCCCCGCGCCGCCGCCCAGCCGCCCCGCCGCCATCACCGTGACGATCCGGGGGCGTCGTCGAGGAGCGCCGTCACGGCCGTGCGGAACCGGCCGAGGCGTTCCGCCGCCTCGGCGCTCGTGATGGCGGGCTCGTAGACGGCCGACGGCTTCCACGCCGGGACGGCCTCCTCGACGGTGAGGCCGGGGTCGAGACCGAGCCGCGCCACCGCGCCGACACCGAGCGCCGTGGCGTCCGGCAATGCCGAGACCTCGACCGGAAGTTGGAGGAGATCGGCCTGGGTCTGCATCAGCAGGGCGGAGCGGGTCAGCCCGCCGTCCACGCGCAGTGCGGTCAGCGGTGCCCCGAGGTCGGCGCCGGCCGCGCCGGCCAGCTCCACGACCTGCGCGGCGATCCCCTCGCACAGGGCACGCACCAGGTGCCCGCCGGTCGTGTCCAGGCCGAGGCCGTGCAGCGAGCCGCGTACGTCGCCGCGCCACCAAGGGGCGGCGAGCCCGGCGAGGGCCGGTACGAAGGTGACGCCTCCGGAGTCCGGCACCGTGCCGCCCACGGTGTCGAGGTCCGCGGCGCCCGAGAGCACCCCGAGGTCGGTCAGCCACCGTACGGCGGAGGCGGCCGTGTACACCTGGCCGTCCAGGCAGTAGCTCGTCCGCCCGGCGAGCCGCCAGGCCACACAGCTCACGAGCCCCGAGTCGCCGTGGCGCGGCGACGGCCCGGTCTGCGCCAGCAGGAACGCCCCTGTTCCATAGGTGCACTTGGCCGCGCCGGGTTCCGTGACGCTCTGGGCGAGGAGGGCCGCCTGCTGGTCCACGAGGAGCCCGGTCAGGGGGAGCGGCGGCCCGAACGCGGTGGTGACGCCCACCCGGGTGTCGGCGTCGACCACACGTGGCAGGCGCTCGGCACCCAGCCCGAAGACGTCGAGGGCGGGAGCGGACCACGACACGCTGTCCAGATCGAGCAGACCGGTGCGCCCGGCCGTCGCGGCGTCGGTGACGAACGCGCCCGTGAGGCGGTGCACGAGCCAGGCGTCGCTCGTCGTGACGACGCCCGCGCCCGTGAGGTGCCGACGGATCCAGGCCATCTTGGGGGCGGCGAAATAGGGGTCGAGCGGCAGCCCGGTCCACTGCCTCAACTCGTCGGCGTGATTTGAGAGTTCAGTACAGAGGCTCTCGGCCCTGCGGTCCTGCCAGACGAGCGCGTCGGTGAGCGGGTCGCCCGTCGCCGGGTCCCAGGCGAGAACGGTCTCGCCCTGGTTGGCCAGGCCGACCGCCGCGACCGGGGTGTCCGCCTCGGCGAGCGCGGCCCGGCCCGCGGCGACGACGGAGTCGTACAGCTCGGCCGGATCGACCTCGACCAGGCCGCCCGGCAGATGGCGCGGCCGCACGGGCGCCGTTCCGGAACCGATCACGCCCCGCTCCGGGCAGACGACCAGCGCCTTCGTCCCGGAAGTGCCCTGGTCGACGGCGAGTACCGGGCCCGTCATCGTCGTACTCCCGTCCCCGAAGCGCCTTCGGTTCTTGATCGCGGAAGCGGACAGACTGGTGCACGCGGGCCCTCCCGTCAAGCGGTTCGCGGCCCCGGCGTCAGCTCGTCATAGATATGTGAGGGATCTTCAAATTCGTTCAGTGGCTGGATAGTTACGGTCAGAAGTGAAAGTGGATCGTGCTCGTCCACGCGCCTCTATAGTGATCGCCGATCAACGGCCGGGACACCCACCCGGGGACTGACCACCCCCGCCGCCCACCGAGGACCCACCGAGGACCCATGTCTCCCACCGCACGCCCCGCTCCGTGAAGGCAGGACACGGCTTCCGGCCCGTCTACCATCCGGCGGGCCACGACCACGCCCTGCGCCACGCCGTCCAGGATCTGCGGACCGGCCGCTGGGTGTCCATGGCCCGATTGCTCGACGAGACACCCGGATGGGACGGCTGGACCCGGCGCACCCAGGTGCTCGCCGCCGTCGCCGCCGGTACCGACGTCGTGCGGATCTGGCGGGCGGAACAGCCGGACAGCGTCTCCGCGACCGTGATGCACACCCGGGTCGCCGTGGAGCGGGCCGTACGTGCCCACCGCGGCGGCCACCCCCGCACCCGCGCCCTCTGGCAGGAGGCCTGGACCGCCTGCCGCGACGCCGCCGAACAGGCGCCCGACGACCCCGTCCCCTGGGTGTGCCTGCTCGCCCTCGCCGCGCTCGACGAGCGCCAGCGCATGGAGGAACACCGCCTGCGCCCGCCGGCGCCCATGCTGCCGCCCGGCCCCTGGGGACTCCTCGCCGAGGCCGAGAAGCGCGACCCGCAGAACCGCGAGGCGCACCACCGAATGCTGCAGTTCTTCTACGGGCGACGGTCCGGACCGCTCTCCGAGGCGGTCAACTACGCACAGTGGGCCGCCGGTTCGGCCCCGACAGGCTCCGCCCTGCACGCGCTCCCGCTCTACGTCCGGGTGGAGCGCTACCGGCGCGAGCGCGGCCAGGAGCACGCCCTCGACCTGCACTGGGTCGCCGAGGACGCCGTCCGTGACGCCCGCCGCGCCCTGGACTCCTGGTTCCTCTTCTGCGCCACCGCCGAGGCGTCCCTCCTGGACCTCAACCACCTCGCCCACGCCCTCTTCGGTGCCCTCCGCTTCACCGACGCGGCCCGCGTGTTCGAGGCCCTCGGGCCGTACTGGACGGTCCTGCCCTGGGCGTACCGCACTCCACGGCCCGATGACCGGGCGCTCGCCGAAGAGGTCTTCGTACGCGCCCGCGCACGCTGTCTCGACCCCTGACCCCCGCATGCACGACGTCCTCGCGACGCCCCGGCACCACCCCGAGCACCGCCCTCGCCCCATGGCCGCAGCACCCCGCTCGGCTCCCCAGTTCGCCCGCCCGCCCCTTCCCGGAGGTACCGGCATGTCCCGCACCGTCCCCGCCGACGAGATACGCAGGCCCCCGGCCGCGCAGGACGAGGAGGCACGGCTCCGCGAGCTCGGCTACCAGCCCGTGCTCGCGCGCCGCATGGGCGGCTTCGGCAACTTCGCCATCAGCTTCTCCGTGATCTCCATCCTGTCCGGCTGCATGACGCTCTACGGATTCGGTCTCAGCACCGGCGGCCCCGCCGTCATGATGTGGGGCTGGGCGGGCGTCGGGCTCTTCGTGCTGTGCGTCGGCCTCGCGCTCGCCGAGGTCACCAGCGCCTACCCGACCTCCGGCGCCCTCTACTACATGGCCGACCGGCTCGGCGGCCGGCGCTGGGGCTGGTACACCGGCTGGCTGAATCTGCTCGGTCTGCTCGGTGCGATCGCCGGAATCGACTACGGCGCCGCCCTCTTCACCGGAGCCTTCCTCAACCTCCAGTGGGGCATCGTGCCCACGGCGGGCTCCACCTTCCTGATCTTCCTCGCGATCCTGCTGCTGCACGCCGTGCTCAACCTCTTCGGAGTACGGCTCGTCAGCGTGCTGAACTCCATCAGCGTGTGGTGGCACCTCACCGGCGTGGCCGTGATCGTCGGCGCCCTGGCGTTCATCCCCGACCGCCACCAGTCCGCCGAGTTCGTCTTCACCGAGTTCGTCAACGACACGGGCTGGGCGAATCCCTTCTACGTCGCCGCCGTCGGCCTGCTCCTCGCCCAGTACACCTTCTCCGGCTACGACGCTTCCGCCCATCTTTCGGAGGAGACCTCCAACGCCTCGGTCAGCGCGGCCAAGGGCATCGTCCGCGCCATCTGGGTCTCGTGGATCGCGGGCTTCGCACTGCTCGCCGGGCTGACCTTCGCCATCCAGGACTACGCGGGCACGCAGAACAGCGCCACCGGAGTCCCGCCCGCCCAGATCCTGCTCGACGCGCTCGGTTCCGGTGGCGCCACCGTCCTGCTGCTGGTGGTGATCGTGGCCCAGCTCTTCTGCGGCAACGCCGAGGTGGCCGCCGCCAGCCGGATGGTCTTCGCCTTCAGTCGCGACAACGCCCTGCCCGGATCCGCTCTCTGGCGCAAGGTCAGCAGCCGTACGCAGACCCCTGTGCCGGCCGTCTGGCTCGCGGTCGGCTTCGCCGCGCTCCTGGCCGTGCCGTCGCTCTACTCCGCCACCGCCTACGGCGCCGTCACCGCCATCAACGTCATCGGCATCACCCCCGCCTATGCCATTCCGATCTATCTGCGGCTGCGGGCGGGCAAGCGGTTCACTCCGGGCCCGTGGAGCCTGGGCCGCTGGAGCGCCCCCATCGGGTGGATCGCCGTGATCTGGGTGGCCGTGGTCACCGTGCTGTTCTGCCTGCCGCAGAAGTCCCCGGTGACCATCGACTCCATGAACTACGCGGTCATCGCGCTCGCCGTCGTCCTCCTGCTCGCCAGTGTCTGGTGGTACGTGGCCCGCCGCTCGTACGGCACTCCCTCGGCGTACGGAAGTGCGCGTGAGGAGGCGGAGATCGCGGAGGGCATCGTGTAAGTCCCGTAGGTCACGGTTATGTTCGGAGCGGACGGGGATTCAGTCGGATCGTCAGCCGCTGAACTCATAGGTCCACGCCGCCCCGTGGGCCGCGAAGTCGATGTCCGTGATCTCCAGCGCGTGCCCGTGCTGGTCGCACACCACCCGGTGGACGACCAGCCGGGCCGTGCCGTCCCCGACGCCCGTGGCGGAGGCCGGGGGCACGGCGATCGACTCCCGGCGGGTGAGGCGGAGTCCGGCCTGGTGCATCCAGTGGTAGAGCAGCCGCAGATCGGGCTGGGGCACGGTGTTGCCGCCCCGCCGATAGCGGGCGAGCTGGGGTATCTCGGCGAGCGCTGGCCGGGAGAACCAGGACACCGAACGCTGCAGGGGTGTGCCGCCGGGAGAGAGGACGACATGCCGGTGGACGAGGGTGGGTTCGCCGGGGACGAGTGCGAGCCGCCCGGCCGTCGCGGCCGGCGGCGCCTCCCAGGAGATCGAGGCGCGCACCAGGGCGTCAGCGGCCTCCGTGCCACCGGGGAAGCACTGCCGGCGTGCCGTCAGGGCCGGTACCCGCGGCCAGTGTTCGGGGCCGGCGGCGAAGGTGCCGCGGCGGTCGGTGACGACGAGCCGTTCCTCGCGCAGCAGTTGGAGCGCGCTGCGGACCGTCTGCCGGTTCACGTGGTAGCGGTGCGCGAGGGAGCGCTCGGACGGGAGGCGGCTGCCGGGGGAGATCTGCCGGCCGTCGAGGTCGCTCCGCAGCGCGGCGGCGACCCGGAGGTAGAGCGGGACCGCCGTCTGCTCGGGTTCGGGCTCAGCCATGTTCCAAGCCTCTCTTTGCTCAGCGTGACTGCTCGGGTGACTGCTCCTGAGCGTGACTGCTCAGCGTGACAGTCTGAACCGCGTGGGTGATCAATTCCTATCATTGGTCTAAACCATTAAGGAAGGGGGGTCGGGGGGAGTGGCCGAAATCGGGGCCGCTCGGGGTGCGCGCGGCGCCGTCTGACCTTGTAATGAGTCTCGACCGGTAGGCGCTGTGGAAGAGGCGGGTGAGGCCGGATGACGACACCGGCGGCGCGGGCCCAGGCCGGCAGAGCGGCCCGCAAAAGCGTGCCACGGTCCTCACACGGCCGTTGGATCCCCTCCTCGCAGCGCCCTGACCCGCTGACCGTGCTGGAGCGGCAGGCCGTGGACCGCGTGCCCGAGCTGGTCCCCATCCGGTACGGCCGCATGGTCGTGTCGCCCTTCGCCTTCCTGCGCGGCGCCGCCGCCGTCATGGCCGCGGACCTCGCCGCCCAGCGCCACACCGGCCTCACGGTCCAGCTCTGTGGCGACGCCCATCTGCTCAACTTCGGCGTCTACGCCTCACCCGAACGGACGCTTCTCTTCGACGTCAACGACTTCGACGAGACCCTCCCCGGCCCGTTCGAATGGGATGTGAAGCGGCTCGCCGCCAGCGTCGCCGTGGCCGCGCTGCAGAACGGCACCACCAAGGCCAAGGCCCACCGGGCGGCCCTCGTCGCCACCGAGTCGTACCGCATCGCCATGGGACGCCTCGCGGAACTCGGAGAGCTCCCCGTCTGGTACGCCCGGATCGACGCCGACGACCTGACCGCCCTCGTCCGCCCCGAACGCCGCGCGCGGCTCGAGAACCGCCTCGCCCGCGCCCGCCGCCGCACCAGCCTCCAGGCGCTCACCAAGCTCACCGAGGAGGACGCGAGCGGTGGCCGCCACATCGTCGACGACCCGCCACTGCTCGAACGCGTCACGGACATGGACCGGGTCACCCTCGGCAAGATCTTCAGCGACTACCGCAGCACCCTCTCCGAGGAGCGCCGACTGCTCCTGGACCGGTTCCACTACGTCGAGGCGGCTCGCAAGGTCGTCGGCGTCGGCAGTGTCGGAACCCGCTGCTTCATTCTCCTCCTCCAAGGCCGCGACGACGGCGACCCGTTGATCCTCCAGATCAAGGAGGCCGGCCGCTCGGTCCTGGAGCCGTACCTCTCGCCGAGCGCGTACACGCATCAGGGGCAGCGGGTCGTCTCCGGGCAGCGACTCACGCAGGCCGCGAGCGACATCTTCCTCGGCTGGATGACCGGACCCGAGAAGCGCCACTTCTACTGGCGCCAGTTGCGCGACATGAAGGGCTCGGCCGAGGTGGAGACCATGTCCCCGTCGATGCTCCGCGCGTACGCGGGCCTCTGTGGCCGAGCCCTGGCCCGCGCCCACGCGCGCTCCGGCGACCGCATCGCCATAGCCGCCTACCTCGGCTCCTCGGACGTCTTCGACCGGTCGATCGCCGACTTCGCGATCCGGTACGCGGGCCAGAACGCCGACGACTACGCGGCACTGAGCGCGGCGATCGCCGCCGGCGTGGTCACGGCGGCGCCGGGGATCTGACGCCCGCCCGCGCCCCCGGAGCGCCGCCGTCGGCGCCCCGGACACCGTCGTCGTACGCCCTACGCCTCGCGTCGCATCGGCGGCTCCGCCGGCGTCTCCGGGGCGGGGGCGAAGAGCACCGCCCGCGCCACCGCGGGTGCGAACAGCGACGTCATCGGCGACGTCAGGCTCAGTACGGAACGGAACGCCGCGCCCACGACCGGATCCCCCGCGTACCGCTGCTGCAGTCGGCTCATGTACCAGCCCACCGGCTTGTCCAGCGCGCGTACGCCCGTCGCGTTGCCGGTGGCTCCCGGCATCGTCTTGTCCGCGCCCGTCGAGATCTCCCAGGCCTGCTTCGAGGAGTCGATCAGCGCCTTCTGCACAGCCCGGGTGGTCGCCGTCCGCTTCGGACGGCTCAGTGCCCGGCGCAACGCGACCGCGTTCATCGCGGCGACCGCCATGCCCTGGCCGTAGATCGGATTGAAGGCGCACAGCGCGTCGCCGGTGGCGAGGAAGCCGGCCGGGCGGCGGCCCGGAAGGTCGTACCGGCGACGGATGTTGGCCGTCTTGCGGAAGCCGAAGACGGCGGACTCCGGCTCCGCCTTCGCCAGCCACTCGCCGATGAGCGGGTGCGGCAGCCGGAGTGCGTACTCCTCGAACGCGGCCTCGTCCGTGGGCGGTTCGTCGCCCCGCAGCCCGGACAGCGTCACCACGTACCGGCCGCCGCCGAGCGGCAGCACGCCACCGCCGTACACCTGCCCGGGGTTGGGAAGGATGTAGTAGGCGCGCGCGTCCGAGGTGTCCGAGGTGCTGTCCCGCGGACCCCGGTAGACACGGGTGGAGTACGCGAGCCCCGTGTCGATCGTCTCCTCGTGCGGCGGCTCGGCGCCGATCGCGGCCAGCCAGTCGGCGGCGCCCGTGCCACGGCCCGAGGCGTCCACGACCAGATCGGCCTCCAGGGATCGGGTCTCCTTGGATGCGCCCGCGCCACGGTCGCGCAACAGCACCCCTCGGACCCGCGAGGAGTCGCCGATCAGACCGACCGTCTCGGCCCCCTCGACGGCCTCGATCCGCGGATCGGCGAGAACCCGTCGGCGTACCAGCCATTCGAGCTGCGAGCGGGGGCCCGAGGAGATGGTGGACGTGGCGGGCATCCGCCGGATCCACCGGCCGTTCTGCCACTGCACCATGTCCTCGGGCATGCCCACGAGAGGTGCGCCGAGCTCGCCGAGTTCCTTCATGAACCCCGGCAACAGCTCGTCCAGCGCGTGCTGTCCACCCTCGACCAGCACATGCGTGTGGCGGCTCTGCGGTACACCCGGCCGGGCGTCCGGTCCCTCGGGGAAGCGGTCGCGCTCGACGACCGTCACCCTCTCCGCGTGCTCGCTGAGCACCCGCGCCGCCAGCAGGCCCGCGAGACTCCCCCCGATGACCACCGCGTGACGTGTCCCGCGGTGCCCCAACTCGTCGGCCATCCCCGCCCCTTCCCCGAAGTGGATCTCCTACTGAGCAGTATCCACGGTCTCGCGGGGCACGTCGCGTGCGCCGAGGCGCAGATGCTCGATGTGGTACACGGCTTCGTCGAGGAGTTGGGCGACATGGTTGTCGTAGAGGCTGTACTCGATTCGCCGGCCCTGTCGTACCCCGGTGACGAGGCCCAACGCGCGGAGCAGGCGCAGCTGGTGGGAGACGGCCGACTGCTCCATGTCGACGGCCTCGGCGAGTTCGGTCACTCCGCACGGACCCTGGCGCAGCTTGGTGAGGATCATCAGTCGCGAGGGCGTCGCGAGGGCCTGGAGGGTGGCGGCGATGGTGGCCGCGGACTCCGCGTCCAGGTGGGTTGCCGGGGTCGTCTCGCCGTTCACGCCGTGTCCCATGCGCTCATCGTAGCGGCGGCGATAAACTGACGAATGAAGACCTCTTCATGTGTTCCGCTATGGTGAGGGCCTCCGCCCCGACGTCCCGATCGAAGAGGTGCCCACCCATGGCTTCCCCGGTGCTCGACGCCCGGACCGCCGCCGCGGACAAGGCCCCGCCGCCTTCCCGCCGCACGCGCGCGTCCGCCCTGCCCGAGGTCCGCTGGGCCGCGCTGTCCGCCCTCGCCTTCCTCCTCGCCCTGCCGCTGGACCTGACCGGCGCCCCCGCCTGGGCCTGGGGGCCGCTCTACGCGGTCAGCTACGCCGCCGGGGGCTGGGAGCCCGGCTGGGCGGGGCTCCAGGCGCTGCGCGAGAAGTCCCTCGACGTCGACCTGCTCATGGTGGTCGCGGCGATCGGCGCGGCGGCGATCGGCCAGTACCTCGACGGTGGCCTCCTCATCGTCATCTTCGCCGTCTCCGGCGCCCTGGAAGCCCTCGCCACCCGCCGCACCGCCGACTCCGTACGCGGCCTGCTCGACCTGGCGCCCGCGAAGGCGGTAAGGCTGACGGGCGGGGCCGAGGAGCCGGTGGACGTGGCCGACCTGCGGATCGGCGACACCGTTCTCGTACGGCCGGGGGAGCGGCTGCCCGCCGACGGCACGGTGCTCGACGGCGCCAGCGACGTCGACCAGGCGACCATCACCGGGGAGTCGCTGCCCGCCGCCAAGTCGCCCGGCGACGAGGTCTTCGCCGGCACCCTCAACGGAACCGGAGCCCTGCGCGTACGGGTGGACAAGGACGCGGCCGACTCCGTCATCGCCCGGATCGTCGCCCTCGTCGAGGAGGCCAGTGCCACCAAGGCGCCCACCCAGCTCTTCATCGAGAAGATCGAGCAGCGCTACTCCGTCGGCGTCGTCGTCGCCACCCTGGCGCTCTTCACGATCCCGCTCGCGCTCGGTGCCGACTTCACCAGCGCGCTGCTCCGCGCCATGACCTTCATGATCGTGGCCTCGCCCTGCGCGGTCGTCCTCGCCACCATGCCGCCGCTGCTCTCCGCGATCGCCACCGCCGGCCGTCATGGCGTCCTGGTCAAATCGGCCGTCGTGATGGAACGCCTGGGCGCGGTCGACCGGGTCGCGCTCGACAAGACCGGCACCCTGACCGAGGGCACGCCCCGGGTGACCCGCGTCGAGGGGGACCCGGAGGCGCTCGCCCTGGCCGCCGCGGCCGAGCTGCCCAGCGAACACCCCCTGGCCCGCGCGGTGGTCGCCGCGGCACGCGCCCGCGCCCTGACCGTCCCCGAGGCGAGCGACTTCGTCTCGGTACCCGGTGAGGGCGTACGGGCCGTGGTCGAGGGCCGCGAGGTACGCGTCCGGCGCGCGGACGGCGACCATGCCGACACCACCGTCGAGGTCGTCGTCGACGGCACCCGGGTCGCCGTCCTCGAACTCTCCGACCGGCTCCGCGACGGCGCCCCCGAGGCGGTGGCCGCCCTCACCCGCCTCACCGGTACCACCCCCACCCTCCTGACCGGCGACAACGCCGGGGCGGCGGGCCGGATCGCCGAGCAGACGGGGATCACCGACGTACGGGCGGGGCTCCTGCCGCAGGACAAGGTCGACGCCGTACGCGAGTGGGAGCGGGCCGGTTCGAAGGTCCTGGTGGTCGGCGACGGCGTCAACGACGCGCCCGCCCTGGCCGCCGCCCACAGCGGCATCGCCATGGGCCGGGCCGGATCCGACCTGGCTCTGGAGACCGCCGACGCGGTCGTCGTGCGCGACGAGCTCGCGACGGTCCCCGCGGTCCTGGCCCTCTCGCGCCGCGCCCGCCGACTGGTGGTCCAGAACCTGGTGATCGCGGGCACCTGCATCGGCGCCCTGGTGATCTGGGACCTGGCCGGCCACCTCCCGCTGCCGCTCGGCGTGGCAGGCCACGAGGGCTCCACGGTCCTGGTGGGCCTCAACGGCCTACGCCTCCTCCGCGACGCGGCCTGGCGGAGGGCGGCGGCGGGGGAGTGAGCGGGGCGGCGGCGGCGGGGGCGTACGGCCGGGTGCTCGGGTCGGAGCGAACCCGGGCTGTCGCCCGGACCGGCCACCCGTGGCGGGCCCGCCCGAGCCCCCGATCGTCGCTTCCGGCGGCGCCGCGACCCGGCAGGGGGCGCGATCGGGAAGGGCAGTGCCCCTCCCCGGATGAGGTGCTCCGCTCGCGGTCGGCCGGACTCCGGGCGACGATGGCCGGACGGAGGAGTCCCCCGACGTCTCCGCGGCCCAGGCGCGCACCGAAGTGCGGCCGGCCGACCGGCCGGCCGGCCTCCGGCACCGCCGTGACCTGCCACGGCCTTGCGCCCAAGCACTCCGAAAGGTCGGCTTCCATGCAACCCGCGCTCAGCAGCGACGTGCTCGCGAAACTGCGTCAGCCCCGTCCCTATCCGGCCGTGTCCCTGCTCATGCCGACACACCGCCGCGAGCCCGACAACACCCAGGATCCCGTCCGGCTCCGCAACCTCCTGGCCCAGGCCGGGGAGCTGCTCCAGGCGGACCCAGCGGTGACCCGCGAGCGGCGTACGGACGTGCTGAGCCAGCTGGAGCAGGCCCTCGCGGAGGTGGACCTCGTCCACGCCGAGGACGGTCTCGTGATCTACGCGGCGCCCGGGGAACACCAGGTCTGGTCCGTGGCCCGCTCCGTGCCCGAGCGCGTCGTGATCGCCGACACCTTCCTCACCCGCAACCTCGTCGCCGCCCACGCGGCCGAGCAGCCCTTCTGGGCGCTCGCCGTGGCCGCCGACCGGGTGTCGCTGTGGAACGGCGACGCCGAGCACGTCACCGAACACACCGAGGACGGCTTCCCGCTGACGCGGAGCCTGGAGGACCCGGACGCGGAGCGCAAGGAGCGCATCGGCGACATGCCGAGCACCTTCCGCGACGAGCAGACCCGCCAGTTCATGCGTCAGGCGCACGAGGCGCTGCGCAGGGTGCTCAGCTCCTCCCCGCGGCCGCTGTACGTGCTCGGTGAGGCCGCGGCGGTGTCCCTCCTGGAGGAGATCGGTCCGCTCGGCAAGGACACGACGATCGTCCAGCGCGGCGGGCTGGCCGCCGGTCCGGCCGCTCAGGTGTGGCAGGCGCTCGAGCCCCTGCGTACGGACAAGGCGACGGCGGAGAAGGCGGCGGTCGTCTCCGAACTGGACGCGGCACAGGGCCGACGCGAGTTCGCCGGTGGTCTCGACGAGGCGTGGAAGGCCGCGAAGGAGGGCCGTATCCGGCTGCTGGCGGTGGAAGAGCACTTCCAGGCGATCGTCCGCGACTACGGCGACCATCTGGAGCCGGCCGAGGCGGCCGACCTCGACTCGCGGGACGACATCGTGGACGAGATCGTCGAGCAGGCCCTGCAGACAGGGGCGGAAGTGCGCTTCGTACCCGACGACACCCTGTCCGGCGCGGGCCGGATCGCCGGCGTCCTGCGCTACTGATCACGGAGGCACAGATGTCAGAACTCATCGTCATCGGCTACGAAGAGCGCTCGGTCGCGAACAAGGCCTTCAAGACGGTTCAGGAGCTGGAGAAGGCCCACGTGGTCACGCTCGGCGGACTCGCGGTCGTCTCCGTGGACCTGGAGGGCGAGATTCATGTCGACACGCCCAGGAAGAGCGAGAAGACGGCCATCTCGGCCACGGCGGGGGCGCTCTGGGGGCTGGTCTTCGGCATGATCGTCCTCACGCCCGGGCTCGGCGTGGTGGGCGCCGCGATCGGGGGACTGATCGGCAAGCTGAACCAGATGGGCATCGACAAGGGCTTCCGGGAGAAGGTCCAGTCCCTGCTCGAGCCCGGTTCCTCCGCCGTGGTGATCATGGCGTCGAAGATGGACGACGAGAAGTTCGCCGCCGCCATGCAGGGATACGGCGGCACGGTCCTCAAGACCTCGCTCGCGGAGGAGGACGAGAAGGAGCTCGTGGCGCAGCTGGCCGGCGACGCCGAGTAGGAGGACGGGCGCGGGCCGACGACCTGGAGCGGAGGCCGGCACTCCGGCTCATCGAGCGCGCGCCTCAGCGCTCCAGTTCATCGAGCGCATGCGTCAGCCACTCGACCCAGAACCGCTCCAGATCGATCCCGCCCCGCAGCACCAGATGGCGCAGCCGATCCGGCTCGGTCTCCCGGCGCGCGGGCGGGAAGTCCCGCGCCTCGATCGCCAGGTACTCCTCCAACTGGCTCCGGTGCAGGTCGAGATGGCGGCCCAGCTCCTCCCGCATACCGGGCGCCCCGACGACCGCCGCCGCCCGCATCCGCAGCAGCAGAGCGGCCCGCATCGGCTTGGGGTCCTCGCTCCGCGCCACCCACTCGGTCAGCTCCTCGCGGCCCGCGGGCAGGACCTCGTACTCCTTCTTCTGCCCACGCGCGGGCACCGGGGCGGGCAGGGCACGGATGTGCCCCGCCTGCTCCAGCTTGCCCAGCTCGCGATAGATCTGCTGATGCGTGGCCGACCAGAAGTAGCCGATCGACTTGTCGAAGCGACGCGTCAGCTCGAGGCCGGAGGACGGCTTCTCGAGCAGCGCGGTCAGGATCGCGTGCGGGAGGGACATGCACGCATCCTAGGAGTGGCCGGCCACGGTGATCACAGGGTGGCCGCCAGCCGCGTGCCCTGGTCGATGGCGCGCTTGGCGTCCAGCTCGGCGGCCACGTCGGCGCCGCCGATGAGGTGCGCGGTGCGGCCCGCGGCGATCAGCTCCTCGTAGAGGCCCCGGCGCGGCTCCTGGCCGGTGCACAGGACGATCGTGTCGACCGGGACGGTCTGCGGCTCGCCGTCGATCGTGAGGTGCAGGCCCTCGTCGTCGATCCGCTCGTACGACGCGCCCGCGACCATCGTGACGCCCCGGTGCTTCATCTCGGCGCGGTGGATCCAGCCGGTGGTCTTGCCCAGTCCGGCGCCGACCTTCGTGGTCTTGCGCTGGAGCAGGTGGACCTGGCGCGGCGGCTTCGGCCGCTCGGGGGCGCGCAGTCCGCCCCGCGTCTCGTACGAGGTGTCGACGCCCCACTGCTTGAAGTACGTCTCGGCGTCCTGGCTCGCGCCCTCGCCGCCGTCGGTGAGGAACTCGGCGACGTCGAAGCCGATGCCGCCGGCTCCGATGATCGCGACCCGCTCGCCGACCGGCGCGCCGTCCCGCAGGACGTCGAGGTAGTTGACGACGCTGGGGTGGTCGATGCCCTCGATCGCCGGGGTGCGCGGGGTGACGCCGGTGGCGACGACCACCTCGTCGTAGCCGTCGAGGTCGCCGGCGGCGACGGGGGTGTTCAGCCGGACCTCGACGCCGCGCTCGTCGAGCTGGGTACGGAAGTAGCGGAGCGTCTCGTCGAACTCCTCCTTGCCCGGCACCCGCTTGGCGATGTTCAGCTGGCCGCCGATCTCGCTCGCGGCGTCGAACAGGGTGACGGAGTGGCCGCGTTCGGCGGCGGAGACGGAGAACGCGAGTCCGGCCGGGCCCGCGCCGACGACCGCGATCCGCTTGGCGAGCCGCGTGGGGGAGAGGACCAGTTCGGTCTCGTGGCAGGCGCGCGGGTTCACCAGACAGGAGGTGATCTTCAGGCTGAATGTGTGGTCCAGGCAGGCCTGGTTGCAGCCGATGCAGGTGTTGATGGTGTCCGCGCGGTCGGCGGCGGCCTTGGCGACGAACTCGGGGTCGGCCAGGAAGGGGCGGGCCATGGAGACGATGTCCGCGCGGCCCTCGGCGAGGATCTGCTCGGCGACCTCGGGGGTGTTGATGCGGTTGCTGGTGACGAGCGGGATGCTCACCGCGCCCATCAGCTTCTTGGTCACCCAGGTGTACGCGCCGCGCGGCACCGAGGTGGCGATGGTGGGGATGCGGGCCTCGTGCCAGCCGATGCCGGTGTTGATGATGGTGGCGCCGGCGGCCTCGATCTCCTTGGCGAGGGCGACGACCTCCTCCAGCGTGGAACCGCCCGGGACCAGGTCGAGCATCGAGAGGCGGTAGATGACGATGAAGTCCTCGCCGACCCGCTCGCGGATGCGCCGGACGATCTCCAGCGGGAAGCGGACCCGGTTCTCGTAGCTGCCGCCCCAGCGGTCCGTGCGCTGGTTGGTGGCGGCCGCGATGAACTCGTTGATCAGGTAGCCCTCGGAGCCCATGACCTCGACGCCGTCGTACCCGGCGGCCTTGGCCAGCTCGGCGCAGCGGGCGTAGTCCTCGACGGTCTGCTCGACCTCGGCGTCGGTGAGCTCGTTGGGGACGAAGGGGCTGATCGGCGCCTGGATCGCGCTGGGTGCGACGAGCGCGGGGTGGTAGGCGTACCGGCCGAAGTGGAGGATCTGCATCGCGATCCGGCCGCCCTCGGCGTGCACGGCCTCGGTGATGAGCTTGTGCTCGGCCACCTCGTCATCGGTGCTGAGCTTGGCGCCGCCGTCCCAGGGGCGACCGGCCTCGTTCGGGGCGATGCCGCCGGTCACGATCAGCCCGACGCCGCCGCGGGCGCGCTCGGCGTAGAACGCGGCCATGCGCTCGAAGCCGTTCTCGGTCTCCTCGAGGCCTACGTGCATGGAACCCATGAGCACCCGGTTCGGCAGGGTGGTGAACCCGAGGTCGAGCGGGCTCAGCAGGTGCGGGTACGGGGTGGTCATGGGGGCGCCTCCTCGCGCAGTGTCGTCGTGACTGTTGTAGACGACCCGAGGGGGCTTGTGCAACAAGTTGCATAAGCGGGGGAGGGTGATCTGCGCGACGTTGCGCACCACGACCCCCTGGCGGGGATCCGCCAGGGGGCCGTCGTGGTGCTTCAAGCGCCGTGGGCGCCCAGGTGCGCACGGCGCGTCGTATGCCTTGCGCTTCAGGGCGCCCAGGTGCACGAGGTGCCTTGGGGACGCGGGTGCATCAGGCGTCTCGGGCCCCCAGCTCCGTTCGGTGTCTCGGATGCCTCCTGTGCCTCACGCGCCTCGCGGTGCGGTCACCCAGCTGTCCAGGTCCTCCGCCGTGCGCGGACCCTCCGCGTCCGCGGCGAGCAGGCCGTGCGCGCGCAGCAGCCGCGTCACCGCCATGCCCCACGGGCGACGCAGGCGCGCCGCGTCGAGGAGCTCGTCGTCGGCGAGCAGCTCCTCGATCGGGCCCGTCCGCAGCCCCTCGGGCGAGAGCACGGCGGCCTCGTCCGCCCAGCGCAGCGCCAGATCGACGTCGTGCGTCGCCATGACCACCGTCGTACCGGAGTCCCGCAACCGCCCGAGCACCTCAAGAAGGCGCTCCTGCCCGTGCGGGTCGAGACCGGCCGTCGGCTCGTCCATGATGAGGACCCGCGGCCGCATCGCCACGGCGCCCGCGATCGCCGCCCGCTTCCGCTGCCCGTACGAGAGCAGATGGGTCGGCCGGTCCTCCAGGGCCACGATGTCCAGCGCCTCCAGCGCCTCGCGGACCCGGAGTCGTACCTCATCCTCCGGAAGCCCCAGATTCATCGGCCCGAACGACACGTCCTGCCCGACCGAGGCCGCGAAGAGCTGGTCGTCCGGGTCCTGGACGACCAACTGCACGGTCGTCCGCAGCCGGGTCAGCCCCTTCCGGTCGTACGACACGTCCTCGCCGTCCAGCCGGAGCGTGCCGGCGCTGCCGCGCAGACCCCCGCTGAGCAGCCGCAGCAGCGTCGTCTTGCCGCCGCCGTTGCGGCCGAGGAGAGCCATCGCCCGGCCCTCCGGCACGGCGAAGTCGATGCCGTCGAGGACGACCGGCCCGTCCTCGTAGGCGAACGTGGCCTTCACCAGTTCCACGACAGGCGGCGCAGGGCTCACGGCAGGGACCTTTCCAGGACGAGAGAGAGCGCGACGAGACAGGCCAGGAGACCGGCCGTCGACGCGAGGAATCGGGCCGAGACCGCGGCCTGGGGCACCAGCACCCGCAGGGTCCCGTCGTACCCCCGCCCGGCGAGCCCGGTCTGCAGGCGCTGCGCCCGGTCGAAGGCGCGGACGAACGCGGTCGCGCCGAGCCCCGCGAGCGAGCGCCAGGTCGCCGCCCGGGTGGTGAGCCCGAGCCGGGCCGCCTGCGCCTGTCGGATCTTGGATATCGCGTCCAGCAGCAGGAAGCTGATCCGGTACATCACCAGCGCCACGTCCACCACGGGCGCCGGAACCCCCGCCCGTACGAGACGTGGCAGCACGTCCGAGACGGGTGTGGTGAACGCGAACAGCAGCACGCCCAGCGAGGCAGCCGAGGTCCGCAGCAGCAACTCGCCCGCATGCACCGGACCGTCCGGCGCGAGGGCGACGATCCCCCGCGCTCCGCCGACCTCGAACAGGAGCGGGATCGCGCCCGTCACACAGAATCCCAGGGGGATCCGGAACGCCCGCCACAGCTGACGCCCCGGCACCCCGGCGGGGCCGAGAAGCACGGCGAGCGTGGCCGCCGCGACGAGCACGGCGCCCGGCCAGGGCGGCAGACAGACCGCGCACAGCGTCAGACCGAACCCGAGCACGGCTTTCTCGCAGGGGTGACGGCGGCGCCAGCGACTGCTGTGCGCCGCCGCGTCGATCGGCAGCATCGGCGCTTACTCGTCGCCGGTGGTGACCAGCGGTTCCTTCGCCGTCACGGCGCGCGCCTCGCCCTGCCTGCGACCGCGCCGCAGCCCGAAGTAGTACGCGAGCACGCCGGCGCCGAGCGCCGCTTGGAGCGAGAACAGCGCCGACTCGACCTCGCCGGACGGCGGCTCGTACAGCGGGCTGAACCACGGCTCGTAGTCGGGAGCGATCTCCGTGATCGCCGTCTCCGCCTCGGCGTCGGCCCCTGCGAACGGCTCCTCCTTGTGGTCGCCGAGCCCCAGCACCAGCGGGAGCACCGCGAGCGCCGCGACGACGAGCAGGAGCAGTGTGTTGATCTTCGCGTTCCGGCTCATCAGGCGCTCGCCTCCGCGTTCTCGTTCTTCTTCCGGGACGGGAGCAGGACACCGAGGCGGGTCAGGTCCCCCTTGCTGGACTGCGTGAGCAGCCGCATCACGAGCACCGTGAGCAGCCCCTCGCTGACGGCGAGCGGCAGCTGGGTCACGGCGAAGATCCCGCCGAACTTGGCCAGCGCGCCGAGCACACCGCTGCCCGGGTCCGGGAAGGCCAGCGCGAGCTGAACGCTGGTGACGCAGTAGGTGGAGATGTCGGCGACGAACGCACCGAAGAACACGCTCACCATCAGCGGCACGTTGGACCGGCGCAGCAGCCAGTACGTACCGAAACCGGCCCAGGGACCGACGATCGCCATCGAGAAGACGTTGGCACCGAGCGTCGTCAGCCCGCCGTGGGCGAGCAGCAGCGCCTGGAAGAGCAGCGTGATCGTGCCCAGGACCGCCATCACGGGCGGCCGGAAGAGGATCGCGCCGAGCCCCGTACCGGTGGGGTGCGAGCAACTTCCCGTCACCGACGGAATCTTGAGCGCGGAAAGGACGAAAGTGAACGCACCGGACGCACCGAGCAGCAGGGTGGACTCGGGGTTGGCCTTGACCTCACGGGTCAGTGCGCGAACTCCGTGGACGACGAAAGGAGCGGACGCGACGCCCCAGGCGGCCGCGTGCACAGGGGGCAGATACCCCTCGGCTATATGCATGGTTGGGAGACCCTCTCCAGCACCTCGTGGATGGACAACGCACCTTGGCCGGTCTCCTGGCTGACGGGTCATGCCGTCGCGGCTCCGCCTTCCCAAACCGCCGCGGTCTCCCGCGGTGGTCCAGTGGCTTCCCCGGAGGGATGGAGCCGGACTTCCCGATCACAGTGGCGAGGGCCGCACCGGTACCGCACCGGTTTCCCGTACACCAAGGCGCTGTGACAGTAGTGGGTTGACCAGGTACATCACAACACGGAGGCCCTTCCGGACGGTGTGTGACAGGTCTCGCGCGCGCCCCCCTCTCACTCCTTTCGGTACGTGTACGCCTCCGATGCCGCGGCCACCACGGCGTCCAGGTCACCGCCCGCGCTCGCCGTGACGAGGGCGGCGACGGCGCCCTCGACGAACGGGGCGTCCACGAGCCGGGAACCCTCCGGCAGCTCGTCCTCCTCGGCGAGGAGCGCCTTGACCGTCAGCACGGCGCTGCCGAGGTCGACGAGCAGCGCCACACCGGCGCCCCGGTCGACCTCGTGTGCCGCCGCGGCGATCCGGTCGGAGCTGGTGCCGAGGCCGCCGGCCGGTGTGCCGCCCGCGGGGGCGATCGGCGCGGTCGCCCCGCCGGCCGCGAGACCCCGGGCCAGCGCGGCGACGGCGGCGGCCACCTCCGCGCTGTGCGAGACGAGGACGATTCCCACCTGCGCGGTCATGCGGCCGCCGCCTCGGAGAGGGCGGCGATCAGCAGCGCGGACGAGGTGGCCCCCGGGTCCTGGTGCCCGATGGAACGCTCGCCGAGATAGCTCGCCCTGCCCTTGCGCGCCTGGAGGGGGACGGTCGCGAGGGCGCCGCGCTCGGCCGCGTCCCGGGCCGCCGCGAAGGACTCGCCGAGCCCCTCGGCCGCCGGAACGAGCGCGTCCAGCATCGTCTTGTCACCGACCCGCGCCCCGCCGAGCTGTCCCACCGCGGCGACTCCCGCGGTGAGCGCCGCGGCCAGCTCCTGCCGCGTCACGGTCGCAGCCTCGCCGAGACTCTTCCCCGTCCGGCGCAGCAGCGTCCCGTACAGCGGACCGGACGCGCCACCCACGGTGGAGATCAACTGCCGTCCGGCGGCGACGAGTACGGCTCCCGGCGTCGCGGGCGGCTCCTTCTCCAGTACGTCCGTCACCGCGGCGAACCCCCGCTTCAGATTGGCCCCGTGGTCGGCGTCGCCGATCGCCGAGTCGAGATCGGTGAGGCGGTAGGCCTCACGGTCCACGGCGGCCGCGGCGATGGTCAGCCAGCGAAGGAAGAACGCGGCGTCGAACTCGTTCACCTCGGACACCCCTCTCACCGGCCCCAGCGCAGGGCGGGCGTCTGCACGGGCGCGTCCCACAGCCGCAGCATCTCCTCGTCGGCCTCGCACAACGTGACCGAACAGCCGGCCATGTCGAGGGAGGTGACGTAGTTCCCGACCAGCGTCCGGGCCACCGGCACCGCACGTTCGGTCAGGACGCGCTGGACCTCGGCGTTGAAGCCGTACAGCTCGAGCAGCGGAGTGGCACCCATGCCGTTGACCAGGGCGAGGACCGGACCGGACGGCCGCAGATCCTCCAGCACGGCATCGACGGCGAAGTCCGCGATCTCCCGCGAGGTCATCATCGACCGCCGCTCACGCCCCGGCTCGCCGTGGATCCCGATGCCCAACTCCAGCTCACCGGCGGGCAGGTCAAAGGTGGGGCTGCCCTTGGCGGGCGTGGTGCAGGCGCTCAGGGCCACGCCGAAACTCCGCGACCGTTCGTTCACCCGACGCGCGATCGCCTCCACCCGCTCCAGCGGCGCGCCCTCCTCGGCAGCGGCCCCGGCGATCTTCTCCACGAACAGCGTGGCCCCGGTCCCGCGCCGCCCGGCCGTGTACAGACTGTCCGTCACCGCCACGTCGTCGTTGACGAGCACCTTGGCGATCTGGATGCCCTCGTCCTCGGCGAGCTCGGCGGCCATCTCGAAGTTGAGGACGTCCCCGGTGTAGTTCTTGACGACGAACAAGACCCCGGCCCCGCTGTCGACTGCGGCGGCGGCACGCACCATCTGATCGGGCACCGGCGACGTGAACACCTCCCCGGGGCATGCGGCCGCCAACATCCCGGGCCCCACGAACCCCCCGTGCAACGGCTCATGCCCGGACCCACCCCCGGACACCAGCCCCACCTTGCCGTCCACGGGCGCGTCCCGCCGCAGCACGACGCGACGCTCGACATCGACGGTGAGCTCGGGATGCGCGGCGGCCATCCCCCGCAGCGCATCGGTGACCACGGTCTCCGGAACGTTGATCAGCATCTTCACGGGCATCTCCTGGCAGCGCTGGCAGGTGTGGTGCGACCCTCAGCAGTATCTGCGCTCCCCGCCCCCGATCACAGACCCCGCAGGGCCGGTGCGTCGCCGCCGGACGCGCCGCACCGGCCGGAGGCGGTCACCGGCCACGGCCGGTCAGTAGCCGCGCCAGATGTTGTCGAACGCGGAGTCCTCGATCGCCCGGCGCTGTCGTACGGCCCCCAGCTCCTGGACGGCGTCGCCGACGGCGGCCAGTACCGCCGCGACCGCGTCGGCGGCGAGCTCGGGCGCGTCCTCGGCCGGCGCGTCCCGGATCCCGACGGCGGACGCCAGCGCGGCGAGCACGGGTTCGCCCGCCGCCCAGCGCTCCTCGGCCCGGCGCCGGACCGCCGAGTCGACCGGCTTCGTCGGCCCGGTCCGCAGCGGATTCCGACGGCGTGGCGGGGCCGTCAGCCCTGCCCGCGCCAAGTCGTCGACGTACGCCGACGAGAGCCCGCGGCCCCGCCGCCACAGCCAGTCCTCGACCGACTCGTACGGCTCCTGGCGCTTGAGCGCCCCGACGGCTTCGTCCAGCAGGCGGTCCCCGGTCGGCGCTTGGGCCCCCGGCACGACGAGGTCGCCGTCCACGACCAGGGCCTCCGCCTCGACGAGGTCGAACACCTCGGCCCCCGCCAACGCCAGCGACAGGTCGCCCTGCTCCACGGGGCGGTCGGGCGGCACTCCCAGGGCAACGATCGCGAGGTCCCGTGCGGTGGTCATGAGCGGCTCCACGTCAGTCGGCCGAATACGGGCGGCGGGGCGGGCGTCCCCGGTCGATTCTCGCCGCACTCCGGGCATTGTGTGCCCTGTTCCGACCATGTCGTGCGGGAATCCGACCCGCGTCCAGAAGGAGGAAGCCAATCGGCTCGACTCTGTCAGTTCGGACCCGTTTGCCGGGCGTCCTGTTCGAAGGTCCGCAGCAGGTCCGCCGCGACGCTCACCGCGATCGTGGCCGGTTCCTTGCCGGCGATCCCGGGGATTCCGATCGGGGTCTTGATCCGGTCGATCGTGGCGGCGTCGTGGCCGCCCTCGGTGGACAGGCGGTGCCGGAACCGCGCCCACTTGGCGGCCGAGCCGATCAATCCGATCGAGCCCAGGCCGGTGACGCGCAGGGCGGCGTCGCACAGTGCCGCGTCCTCGGCGTGATCGTGGGTCATGATCAGAGCGTGGGTGCCCGGCGGCAGCTCCGAGAGCACCTCCTCCGGAAGCAGCGGTACGTGGTGCACGTGGATCTGCGCCACCGCGTCCGCGAGCACGCCCAGCCGTTCGTCGGTGAGGACGTCCGGGCGGGTGTCGATCAGATGCAGATCGAGGTCGTGGCGGGCCAGGATGCGTGCCAGCTCCAGCCCCACGTGCCCGACGCCGAAGATCGCCACTGCTTGGACCACCGGCAGCGGTTCGAGCAGGACGCTGACGGCCCCGCCGCAGCATTGGACGCCGTGTCGGCTGGTGACCTTGTCGTTGAGGGCGAACTCGATCAGCTCCGACTCCGGATCGGGCGAGCCGATCAGCTCGCGGGCCCGGTCGATCGCGACGGCCTCGATGTTGCCGCCGCCGATCGAGCCCCAGGTCTCGGTCCGTCCCACGACGAGTTTGGCGCCGGCCCGACGGGGCGCGTGGCCGCGCACGGTCGCGACGGTCACGAGCGCGCCGGGTTCCCGGCGGGCCCGCAACCGCGCGACCGCGGCGACCCAGGTCATGTCAGGCATTGCTCAGCGTGCTCGTGTCGGTGGGGATGCCACTGTCGCCGCGAGCGCGGTCGTCACCCCGCGTGCCGCTCCCGCGGGCCGCTTCGACGGCCCAGTACACCGCCTCCGGCGTCGCGGGGGACGCGAGTTCCACGCTCACTCCGGCGGGCCCGAACGCCGCGGCAGCCTGCCGCAGCGCTTCCCGTACCGAGAACGCCAGCATGAGCGGAGGCTCACCCACTGCCTTGGAGCCGTAGACCGCGCCCTCCTCCGTCGCGTTCTCCATCAGCCGCACGTTGAACTCCTCGGGCATCTCCGAGAAGCTGGGCAGCTTGTACGTACTCGCGGCCTGGGTCAGCAGCCGGCCGCGGTTCGGCCCGTCACCGGTGTCCCAGCGCAGGTCCTCGAGCGTCAGCCAGCCCGCGCCCTGCACGAATCCGCCCTCGACCTGACCGATGTCGATCATCGGGGACAGGCTGTCGCCGACATCGTGCACGATGTCCACGCGCCGGATGCGGTACGCGCCGGTGAAGCCGTCCACCTCCACCTCGGTCGCGGCGACGCCGTAGGAGAAGTACTTGAACGGCGAGCCCTTGAACGACTTCACATCCCAGTGCAGACCCTCGGTCCGGTAGAAACCGGCCGCCGACAGCTGAACTCGCTGGAAGTACGCGGTCCGCACCAGATCGTCCCAGGCCACCTCCTTGTCGCTGCCGAGGACGCGCGCGACGCCCTCGACGATGCGCACGTCCGAGGCGTTCGCGCCCAGCTGGGTGCCTGCCACCTGCAGCAGTCGCCCGAGCAACTGCTCGCAGGCGTTCTTCACCGCCGCACCGTTGAGATCCGCACCGGAACTGGCGGCGGTGGCGGAGGTGTTGGGCACCTTGTCGGTCCGCGTCGGGGCCAGCCGCACCTTGTGGAGCGGGATCCCCAGGGTGGTCGCGGCCACCTGCAGCATCTTGGTGTGCAGGCCCTGCCCCATCTCGGTGCCGCCGTGGTTGATCAGGACCGAGCCGTCCTTGTAGATCAGCACCAGTGCGCCGCCCTGGTTGAAGGCGGTGAGGTTGAACGAGATCCCGAACTTGATACCGGTGACGGCGAGCGCCCGCTTGGTGTGCGGGTGCGCGGCGTTGAAGGCCGCGATGTCGCGCCTGCGATCGGCGATGCCGGCGTCGTCCCGAACCTGGTTCCAGAGGATGGAGATCCGTTCGGGGTGCGTGACCGGCTGTCCGTACGGCGTCGTCTGACCCTGCCCCTGCCGGTAGAAGTTCCGCTCCCGCAACTCCATCGGATCCAGGCCGAGCAGTGGCGCGCACCGGCCCAGGATGTCCTCGATCACCAACATGCCCTGCGGTCCGCCGAAGCCGCGGAAGGCGGTGTTGGAGACCTTGTTGGTCCTGGCGATGCGCCCGACGACTCGCGCGTGGGGAATCCAGTAGGTGTTGTCGATGTGGCACAGCGCGCGAGCCACCACCGGCTCGGACAGGTCCAGGCTCCAGCCGCCATCCGCTGTCAGGGTGGCGTCCAGGGCCTGGATACGGCCTTCGGCGTCGAAGCCGATCTTCCACGTGGCATGGAACCCATGGCGCTTGCCGGACATGGTCAGGTCCTGCGTCCGGTTGAGCCGCAGCCGGACCGGCCGCCCGGTCAGTGTGGCGCCGAGCGCGGCGACGGCGGCGAACCCGTGCGGCTGCATCTCCTTGCCGCCGAAGCCGCCGCCCATCCGCAGGCACTGCACGGTCACCTCGTGGCTGTGCAGACCCAGCACGTGCGCGACGATCTCTTGGGTCTCCGAAGGGTGCTGGGTGCTGCTCTGGACGAACACCTGCCCGCTCTCGTCGACGAGCGCCAGCGCCGCGTGCGTCTCAAGATAGAAGTGCTCCTGGTCGGAGAAGTGGAACTCGCCGGTGAACACGTGCGCGGAGTCGCCGAAGCCGGCGTCGACGTCGCCCGTCACCATCATGGGCCGGGCGCCGTGGAAACTGTCGGCCGCGATCGCGTCCTGCAGAGTGATCACGGAGGGCAGTTCTTCGAGTTCGACCTCGACCGCCGCCGCGCCGAGCCGGGCCGCCTCCAGCGTCTCGCCGAGCACCCAGGCGACCGCGTGGCCATGGAACATGACCTCGTCGGGGAAGAGCGGTTCGTCGTGCTTCATCCCGGCGTCGTTGACGCCGGGCACGTCGGCACCGGTCAGCACGCGGACCACACCGGGCACGGCGAGCGCGGGCCCGGTGCGCAGCGCCGTGATCCTGCCGTGGGCCTTCATGACCTGGACCGGGTAGGCATGCAGCACGTCCTTGGTCCGGTGGACCAGGTCGTCGGTGTAGAGCGCGGCGCCGGTGACGTGCAGGTTCGCGCTCTCGTGCGGCATCGAGACGCCGACGACGGGCCTTTCGGGACGCTCGGACAAATGGCTCATGACGAGACCGCCTCGGTGGTGTGCGCGTACAGCTTCAACAGGCTCTGGCCCAGCATCGCGGAGCGGTAGCCGGCGCTGGCGCGATGATCGTTCATGGGCGTGCCCTGGGCCCGCAGCACCCCGGCCGCCGCCTCGACGGTCTGCGCCGTCCACGGCTCGCCCTCCAGGGCCGCCTCGGTGGCGAGGGCGCGGATCGGGGTGGCTGCCACGCCGCCCAGGCCGATGCGCGCCTTGCGGACGACCCCGTCCTCGATGTCGAGCGCGAATGCGACCGCCACGCTGGAGATGTCGTCGAAGCGCCGCTTGGCGATCTTGTGGAAGGCCGTGACCGGCGACAACGGCAGCGGGATGCGTACCGCCCGGATCAGCTCCCCGGGCCTGCGCACGCTCTGCCGGTAGCCGGTGAAATAGTCCGCCAGCGGGACTTCGCGCTCGCCGTCGGCGTCGGCGAGCACCACCGACGCCTCGAGCGCCAGCAGCACCGGCGGACTGTCACCGATGGGGGAGCCCGTACCCAGGTTGCCGCCGAGGGTCGCGCTGTTGCGGATGAGCCGGGACGCGAACTGCGGGAACAGCTCGGCCAGCAGCGGGACACTGCCGTCGAGGCGTCGTTCGATCTCGGTGAGCGTCTGCGCCGCCCCGATCTCGATGTGGTCCGATTCGACTCGAAGCTCCCGCATGTCGGGCAGACGGTCGACGGCGATCACGCAACTTGCCCGGCGGGAACGGATGTTCACCTCCACGCCCCAGTCGGTGCTTCCGGCGACCACCACCGCGTCGGTCCGCTCGCGCAGCAGCCGCAGCGCTTCGGCGAGGGTGCCCGGCCGCAGGAACGCGCTGCCGTCCTGGACGTATTCGGTGGCGACCGGCTCGGGCGGGGACTGCTCGCGGCGCTGCGCCAGGGGGTCGCCCTCGGTGGGCGTACCCACGGCGAACGCGGCATCCCGGATCGGGCGGTAACCGGTGCAGCGGCACAGGTTCCCGCTCAGCGCATGCAGATCGAAACCGTTCGGGCCGTGCTCGGAGTCGGTTTCCTCGGCCGAGTCGGTGTGGGCGCAGCGGTCGGGCCGGTAGTACTCGGCTGCCATGCTGCAGATGAACCCCGGTGTGCAGTAACCGCATTGGGATCCACCGCGGACGGCCATCTCCTCCTGCACGGGGTGCAGCGCGGGCGGCCTGCCGGGTTCGCCGGCGGTGGCGAGACCTTCGGAGGTGACGATCTCCTGACCGTCGAGGGCCGCAGCCGGGACCAGGCAGGCGTTGACCGCCACCCAGTCCGTGGGCTTGTTCACGCCGGCACGGGCCACGAGGACCGAACAGGCGCCGCATTCACCTTCGGCGCAGCCCTCCTTGGTGCCGGTGAGGCCACGCTCGCGCAGGAAATCCAGCACAGTGGTGTGGGGTGCTGCCGGTGAAAGCGGAGTTTCCTCTCCATTGACCGTGATCCGCGCCGCTACCATGGCACATCCTCATTTCGGTGCGCGGTCGATCCAATTGTCCAAGTCGCCATTTCGGGAGCCTTCTGTTTCGGTGGCGCAGCTCGAGAGCCCGGCGCGTAGATCAGCACGCGATGACGTGCCGAAGCCGGTGACAGAGATCGGAAGATACCGGGGCCAACAAAAGGGCACGCCGGAAAAGGGGGCTGTTCAGCAGCCGTGCGCTACACGGCCCGGGGCCCAGGCGGTCTCGTGAGCGAGGCGATGCGCTTCGGAGAAGGTCGACATCCGAATTCGCCTCCTTCCATGAGCTCACGAACCGGTGCGCCCGAAGCTACGTCGCCGCAGGTCCACCGGTCAAGCCTAGGGCGGGGAGACCGGGCGTATCCGGCGGAATCCGGGGCCGGGGCTGGGGCCCGGGTGGCGGGAGAGGCCCGGTGCCCGGCGGCTGTGGGGTGCTCGGTGGCGCTCGTCGCCGGGACGCGTCGGCCGCACCACGACGGAACGGCGCCACCACCTCAGGTGGTGACGCCGTGACCGGCTAGAACAGTCGTCGAGGCAGCGTCACTTGCCGTACCACGCGTTGTGGATGGTCAGCGTCGACGTGTTGCCCTGCTTGTCCGTGACCACGGCGGAGAACGAGATCCCCTTGTCCTTCGCCGGATTCGTCACGGAGATCCTGCCGTTCTGGACCCTCACCAGCTGCCAGGTGCTGCCGTCGTCGTAACTCACCGACACCTTCAGGGACTTGAGGTTCTTCCCGGCCGCCGAGCCCTGCACGGTCACCGGGACCACGACCGGCGTGTGCTGCGGGGCGCGCGAGGCGAGGTCGACGGGCGCCGTGAAGCGGACCGTGGACACCGGCAGCGCCGTCGTGGCCGCGACCTGCTTCGAACGGAACGTGAAACCGGTCTCGACGCGGGTGGAGGCCGAGGCGGTGTTCGCCGGGCGTGTCACGGAGGTCACCAGCCGGTACTCGGCGTCGGCGGCGTCGACCGTGAAGGGCTGCGAGCCGCTCAGCGGGTCGTCGTTCCGGCCGACCTCGACGCCGTCGCGGAACAGCGTCGACGTGGCCGAGGTGTACGGCGTGGACCCCGAATGGCCCTCGCCGTCGGCGAACAGGGGCAGGGCGCCGATGAGATGCTGCTCGCCCGTCGCCGGGTCGGGTGCGGTGCGGAAGACGCCCGTCCGCTCGCCCAGGAGCGGGCCGAAGACGCCCGTGTTGAACGTCTCCCGATACGTCCTGCCGGCTTCGTAGCGCTTCGGCCGGACCATCTCCCAGCTTCCCTCCCAGGCCGGGTAGCCCCACTCGTCGGGCTCGCCGAGCTGGTCGAGCTTGGTGAGCCACTCGACGCCGTCGGCGGTGGAGACGAGGAACGTGCGCGTGCCCGGCGCCGCCTGCGGGGCGGAGAACCCGTTGCCCTCCGGCGCACCGGGGAGATGGGCGAACGGGGAGGCGAGGGCGGACTTCCCGGGGGCGGAGGCCCCGAGACCGACCTTGAGCGTGGCCAGCTCGTCGGCCTTCACGTGCTTGGTGTACCCGGTCGTGACCCTGCTGGTCTTGCCACCGAAGGCCACCGAGTACTGGGTGGTGGCGTCCTTGAGGAAGTGTGCGTCCCAGGTCTGCAGGAGGGTGCCGTCGGTGACGGCCGGACCCATGTGGGCGGTGCGGAAGCCGGTGAAGCCCCTGAGGACCCAGCCGTTGCCGACGCGGCCGAGCTCCTCGGTGGCGACCTCGTAGTACGTGCCCCCGTAGTCCGCCCGGTCGATGCCGGGGACGGTGAGATCCACCGGCTTGGTGGTCCGTGCGTCTGCCGTGACCGTGGTGTCGCCGGAGATGTCCAGCTTCGGCTGGGCGATCCAGTCGGTGCCCTTGGTGAAGTCCGAGGGGTCCTGATAGACGGCCGTGTTCAAGGTGTACGAGCCCCTGGGAACACGGACCGTGTGGCTGCCCGGGTCGTTGTCGACGCGGGTCTCGAAGCCGGCGGCCGGGCCGGCGACGCCGATCAGCGTGCTGGAGAAGTTCTCGGCGTCCGTGCCGTCACGGTCAACGGTCCTGAGCGTGAGGTCGTACGACTCCGCCTCCCGGACGGCCACCGCGGCCGTGCGGGTGGACTGGCCCGCGCCGGTGGCGGTGACGTAACCCGAGTAGGTGCCGTCGGCGTCTCCGATCCTGGTGTCCGCGACGAGGTCGACTTCGGCTCGGCCGCCGGCGGGCACGGTCACCTTCGAGGCGCCGAGCGTGAAGAACCCGGCCGGGGCGGGCTTGCCCTTCGGATCCAGGGTGGACACCGACAGGTCCAGGGTGACGTCGGTGGTCCCGAGGTTGCGGTAGGCGACCTTGCGGGTGACGGGCTGGTCGTCGGTGTGCGGCCACCGCGCCGTGCCGAAGTTCAGCGAGACCGGATCGGCGATGACGCTCTGGACCAGTGCCCTGTCGACCTGGACGCGCCCCGAGCCCTGCTGGAAGGCGGTGTGGTCGCCGCCCTTGGCGGACGCGGCCAGCGCGCCCTTGAGCTCGGTGGACTTCCAGCCCGGATTCCGCTGCTTCAGGATCGCCGCCGCGCCCGCCACGTGCGGGGTGGCCATGGAGGTGCCGTCGAGCTGCAGGTACCCGGGCGCCGGGTGAGGGGTGCCGGGGCGCGTGTCGAGGACGCTGCCAGGAGCGGCGGCCGCGGTGATGGCGACGCCGGGGGCGGTCACGTCCGGCTTGACGGCGCCGTCGCCGACGCGCGGGCCGACGCTGGAGAAGGGCGCCAACGTGTCGTCCTCGTCGACGGCGCCGACGGTCAGCGCGGCGTCCGCACTACCCGGCGAACCCACCGTCGACGCGCCGGCCTCGCCCTCGTTGCCCGCCGCGACGGCGAACAGGATCCCCTTCTCGGCGGACAGCCTGTCGACCATGGCTTCCAGCGGGTCGACTCCGGGGCTGTCGGGGCCGCCGAGACTGAGGTTGACGACGTCCGCGCCTTCGGCGGCGGCCCACTCCATGCCCGCGATGACGGCGGAGTCGTCGCCGTAGCCCTCGTCGTCGAGGACCTTCCCGCTGATCACCTTGGCACCGGGGGCGACGCCCTTGTACCGGCCACCGGACTTGGCCCCGGTGCCCACGGCGATCGACGCGACGTGGGTGCCGTGTCCGACGCGGTCCACGGCGTCGGGGGAGGCGGAGAAGTTCTTCTCCCCGACGACCTGCGGCTTGAGGTCGTCGTGGGTCTTGTCGACGCCGGTGTCGAGGACGGCGATCTTGACGCCCGTACCGTCGTATCCGGACTCCCACGCCTTGTCGGCGCCGATCTGCCGGACGCTGCGGTCCAGGCTCGCCGCGCGGACCCCGTCCAGCCACACCTTGCCGATGCCGGACGCGGTGGCACGCGCGCCACTCCGCTGCCGGTCGGTCAGCGCGTCCCACACCCTGGCGACGTCGTCCTGGGACGTACGGATCGCGTCGGCGTCGATGGTCGGGAACGTGCGCCGCAGCTGGGTGTCGCCGGCCGCGCGCACTTCGGCCCGTGCGGCGCCGGCGCCCCCTTCGTACTGCACGATCAGCTTGAGCCCGTCTCGATGGCTCTTGCGCAGTCGCGCGTCGGTGAGCACGTCGAGGTCGAAGAGCCGCTGGTCCAGCCTGCCGTCGGCGATCAGGCGCTGCGCGTCGCTGGGCACCACCAGGGTGTGGCCTTCGAGGCGCCGCACCTGTACGGGTATGTGTTCACGGCCCTCGGCGGACTCGAAGCCCACCATCCGACCCTTGGCGTCCACCACCACGCGGTCGCCCGTGATGAGCGGGATCCGCTGGTTGCCGTCGACGTGTGAGACGTCCGGTGCGGCCGTCGCGTTGGCGGCGATCGCCGTCGCGGGACCGGTCATGCCTGCCACCAGCGCCACCGATGTGGTCGCCACGATGGTGAAGGCGCGTGCTTTGTGCACGTGTGCGCGCAAGTCTCCCCCAGGAGCTTGGGATGAGGTCGAGTGGTCGTCACCGGCCGATGGCGCGCAACGGCGCCCGCCGCCGGTCAGCGCAGTATGTGAGGCGATCAACGACCGTGCGGGCGTGGGGGATTGAGCTGCGTGCTTTCCAGCCATCCGGAGGGCCCCGAGTTCGATGGGGCCACGACGGCTCCGTGACGGGACCGTGACGACGGAGCGATCCTTGCGCGACACCGGCGCCCGCCGGCCCCTCCGGATCGCAGTCCCCGCATGCTTTTCGAGCGCCTGCGCCCTCGCGGTCGGAGCGTGTCCCTCCAGTTGGCCGTTTCCGCATCCGCATGGAACGGGCTTCCGCCCCGGCAGCCCCGTACCCCCTCCTCCACCCATGGTGCGAGAGGAGCCCGAGCCGTGACCGTGATACTAATACCGGTATAAGTATTGGGTCGACATGTTGCGAGGAGTCCACACATGGTGGAGATCAAGACCGATGCCGCATTGGACGCGATGCGGGAAGCCGGGCGCGTGGTGGCCCGCGCCCTGGCCGCGGTCCGGGCAACGGCCGGCGTGGGGGTGTCCTTGAAAGAACTGGACGAAGCGGCCCGGTCGGTTCTGGCCGAGGCCGGAGCCGGCTCCCCGTTCCTCGGATACCGGCCGTCCTTCGCCCCGGTCGCCTTCCCCGCCGTGATCTGCGCGTCCGTCAACGACGCCGTGTCGCACGGCATCCCCACCGGCTACCGGCTGCGCGACGGCGACCTGGTGAGCATCGACTGCGGCGCCGAGCTCGACGGCTGGACGGGCGACGCGGCCATCACCTTCACCGTCGGAACGCCCCGCCCCGGCGACCTCGATCTGATCGACGCCACCCGGCAAGCCCTCGACGCCGGCGTCGCCGCGGCCCAGGTGGGCAATCGCGTCGGCGACATCTCCCACGCCGTCGGCACCGTCGCCCGCACGGCGGGCTGCGGCATGCCCGCCGACTTCGGCGGCCACGGCATCGGCCGCCGCATGCACGAGGACCCTCACGTCCCCAACCGCGGCCGTCCCGGCCGCGGTTTCCCCCTCCGACACGGCCTGGTCCTCGCCATCGAACCCATGCTCATGGCCGGCGGGCGGAACGCCTACCGCACCGACACCGACGGCTGGACCCTGCGCACCACCGACGGCAGCAGGGCCGCCCACATCGAGCACACCGTCGCCATCACCGACGAGGGCCCCCGCATCCTGACCCTGCCGTGACGTCCTCCCGGACGCTGCCGCGCTTCAACCGCCGTCCTATGGTTGGCTGATGCACCCACACCCCATTGACCGCCCGGCAGATCTCGACGTGGTCCGCGAGTCCTATGACCGCGTGGCTGACAACTACGTCCACATGGTGCAGACGACGGGATTCGGCGACATCCGTCGTCATCCATGGCTCAAGGCATCGATCGACGCATTCGCCGACACGGTGGGCGAGCTCGGACCTGTCCTGGACGTCGGCTGCGGGCCCGGAACGGTGACCGCCTACCTCGCCGAACGCGGACTCGACGTGTCAGGAGTCGACCTCTCCCCCCGCATGATCGAGAACGCGCGCCGTCTTCATCCGCACTGCCGCTTCAGCGTCGCCTCCGCCACCGAACTCGACCTTGGAGAAGCCTCACTTGGCGGGGTGCTCGGGTGGTGGTCCCTGTTCAACCTCCCCCGCGAGGTCCTTCCCCAGGTTCTCGCGCTGTTCGCGGCTGCCCTGAAGCCGGGCGGCCACTTCATCACCGCAACGCACGTCGGTGACGAAGACGTGGAGCGCACCGAGGCGTACGGAGGAGTGCCGGTTCGTTGGACCACTCACAAGTGGCGGCCGGAACAGCTCGTGGACCTGATCGAGCAGGCCGGACTGCGCCCCGTCGCCGAACTTCGACTCCCTGCGGAAGAGCTGAGCGGGCCGGGCGTGGTCATCATGGCCGAGCGCCCCGCCTGAGGACGGGACGGGGCCTGCCCCTGCGCAGCAGCGCCGCGCCTTCCCCGCGCGAAGAGCCCGGCGCCGACTTCTCGACGTCGCCCAGGACATCCAGATCCGCCCGCCCTGGGTGTCGTCGAGTGGCCGTCGTGGTGGGGACGACATGGCCGTTGGTAGATCGCTTCCCACTGAGACCATTGGCCCGGTGAAGGAGCCTGACGGAGGGTTTGGTGGATCCGCGGCTCGAGTACGGGGTCGAGGAGCCGGGCACACTCGGGGGGCCGCGCCGCCAGGCGGTCCAGTGCGTGCCACGCGCGAGATGTCCAGGCCCGTGAGGTCCAGCCCTGTGGTCCCCGTCCAGACCCTCGACCGGGTTTTACCGAACGGTCGACCAGCTGTGGGCCACCGTGCCTTAACGTCACTACATCACTTGATCACCACTACGGGCGTCTCCGGCGGCTCATTCAGCCCCCAGGCCAGGCAGCCCGCCAGGAGGCACGCCATGAACGTCGTCGACATACGGAGCACGGCCGGGGAACTGCCCGACGCCTGGGACTCGCTCCTGCTCGGGCAGGTCGCGAGCACCGCGGTGAAGGTGCTGCGGATGGACGGACGCCCTGTGGCATCGGAATCCCATGACACCGCGGAAGCGCTCCTGGTCGTGGAGGGAACTCTGCGGCTGGAGGCCGACGGCATCGAGGTCGACGTGCATGCGGGGGAGATGTACATCGTGGAGGCGGGAGTGGAGCACGCCGTGCGCCCCGGCAGCAGAGGCACGCTCGTGATCATCGAACGCGCTACGAACCCGGCCTAGATCCTGCCCCCCCACGCCGACGTCGGACGCAGTGGTCGCGGGCCGGAACTCCTCGACTGTCTCGATGACGCGCACCAAGGGCTGTCCCAGCCGCAGCGGAGCGACAACCCCCGCAGGGTGTCGGACCTGATGGTGGCGCCGACGGTCTCACGAGTCATCGCGCCTCACCACCTCCGGTCTTGACGGCGTCGCCCAAGCGCGGCTCGTCGGCCTTCTCGTGGCGGTCCTTGTCCTGCGATCCCGTCACCTCGTCGATGCCCGGGTGACGGCGGGCCGATACGACGAGCCAGGCGATGGCGCCAAGGAAGACCACCACAGAGGTCCAGTTGTTCAGGCGCAGGCCGAGGAACGTGTGGGACTCGTCGATGCGCAGGTACTCGGTCCAGAACCGGCCGACCGTGTAGACGGCGACGTACAGGGCGAAGGCCCTGCCGTGACCGAGCGCGAAGCGGCGGCCCGCCCAGATGACCAGGGCGGCGACGCCGATGTCCCAGAGGAACTCGTAGAGGAAGGTGGGGTGGTACGTGGCGATGTCGAGCATGTCGGACGGACGGTGCGCAACGTCGATCTCCAGGCCCCAGGGGAGCGTGGTGGGACGACCGTAGAGTTCCTGGTTGAACCAGTTGCCCCAACGGCCGATCGCCTGGGCCAGGGCTATGCCAGGGGCGACCGCGTCCGCGTAGGCGGCGAGCGGGATCCGGTGGCGACGGCAGCCGATCCACGCGCCGACTCCGCCCAAGGCGATGGCGCCCCAGATGCCGAGGCCGCCCTCCCACACGTACAGGGCTCGGATGGGCTCGCCGCGTTCGCCGAAGTACGCGTCGGGGCTGGTCATCACGTGGTAGAGCCGCCCACCGGCGATGCCGAACGGCACGGCCCACATGGTGACGTCCGCGATGACGCCGGGATCGCCGCCCCGCGCGGCCCAGCGCCGGTTGGCGAGCCAGATGGCCACGAACACACCCAGGATGATGCAGAAGGCGTACGCCCTCAACGGAACGGGGCCGAGGTGAAGGACCCCGGTCGAAGGACTGGGAAGGTAGGCGAGATCCATGGTCACTCCGTAGAAGTCCCATCTGTTGGCCGGCCGACTGACGGGTGGCCGATGTCGGTCAGGCGCTCGTCCGGTGGGGGAGCGCTCAGGGGCGGCGACTGAGGGCTGCTCCGAGTACGGCGATCCAGAGCAGCAGCAAGGGCAGTGAGATGGACGCGATCGGGGTCAAGGCGGGGGACAGGAACAGGTATCCGATGCCGGAGGCGGTGATCGTGGCGGCGAGGAGCCAGCCGACGACGACCTCCCAACGCCGCAGCAGGGTGCCGTGCCGCGAGGCGCCGCAAGCAGCCCCGGCGAGCACGGCGAGCGCCAACATCTTGACACCGTCCGTACGTTGGACCGCCTCGAACAGGGCTCCGGCCCTGCCTGGTGACGCTGGATCAGCTCCAGATACGGCGATCATTTCCAGGACGGCTTGGACGGGGGCGAGCACCCCCGCGACTCTGCCTGCCCATCCGGCCAAGCCGGCCGCAGAGTTGCCGGTACGGCGGGCCCAGTCGAGCAGTCCGGATCCGATGACCACGAGGCCGACGCCTGCCACACCGTGAACAAGCAATGCTGGGCCGCCGCCTGGAACGGCCGGCCGGCATACGCGTTCGTGATCGCGACCTGCGTGTCACCGACTTCGGGTGTGGCTCCCCATGCGATCGCGAGCCCGAGCATCCATGCCGCGGCGTGTGTGTATCCGGCGGCACGGGTGGTGAAGCCGTTGGGAGGCCTTTCGGCGGCCGTGGTCATGCCGTCCCTCCCCGGGTCTTGTGTCGGAGCGCTTGGGCGAACGCATCGCAGCCGGTACGCCATGCGGCGTCCAGGTCCGCGCCGGACGGGAAGCGGCCGTCGAGTTCGAGCACGACCATGCCGTGCGCGAAGGCCCAGAACGAGCGCGCGATGTCGATGTCGCCGTCCACCGCGTGGGCGAGCGGCGCCGCCGCGCGATCCTCGAGTCCGTCGGGGAGAGCGGTGCGGACGAGCGGCTGCGTGTGGGTGACGCGGTACAGGTGCGGGCCGGCGAGAGCGTGCCGTCGGTAGGCGCGGGCGAGTACGAGGAGGGGCGGTTCGACGCCGATCTCGGCTTCGGCGGCCTCCAGTTCCTCCGCCAACTCGGTCATTCCCTGGACCTGGAGCCCCGCCTCGACGGCGGCCTTGTCAGGGAAGTGCTTGTACAAGGAAGGCGCCCGGATGCCGACACGCTCGGCGATGCGCCGCATCGACAACGCCTCCGGCCCCTCGGCGTCGAGCAACTCACGGGCAGCGGCCATGATCTGCCGCGCGCGGTCAGCCACGTCGGGCCGTCCGCGTGCTTGCCATTCCGATACGCCGTCCGGCCGCGGAAGCCGCGACGCGAACACCGGCCGGGGCGGGGAAGGCGCCGTGCCTGGGACGCCGGAATCCCGACGCGTGCTTCGTGTACTTCGCAGGGCTTCGTAGGAAGGGGTCCGGTCCAGCGAGGCGAACGGGCGCGGCGACGTTCGGCGGACCGTGTGGGGTGCTGCCGGCTGTGGCGGTGTTCACTGCGGCCCTCTCGCGGTGTGACTGACCAACTTGGCTAACGGTGTTAGCTGCGAGGCGTAACGCTAAGGCTAACGGTGTTAGCCGTCAAGGTGGAGGGGCGTCGAGATCCGAACCGCGAGGTGTGAACACCCGGGTCGATTCAGGGAACTGAGTGAGCGTCACGGCGGTGTCTCGCGCGGCCTCGGCGATCCGGATGCGTGCCTTGGGCGAAGGTGAGGCCGGCTCTCGCGGCCTCGTCGAGCATGACCGAGCCCTACGCCATCGAGGCGGCGGGCGGCAGTGCCCGAGCGGCCGACGCCCTTGAACTCGGCGTCGGCCGCTTTCGGTTTGATCCGGGAACCGGCGGACAGCTCGACGGTCACTTCGACGGATCCGGGGCTGCTGAGGAGTCGGTGCTTCGCCGCCCAGGCTTCGAACTGCAGGAGATCTGCGCCGTATGCGCCGGACCGTCCGGGCCGTCGGAGCGTCCGGGTCGTCCGGGTCGTCCGGGCCGTATGCGCCGGACCGTCCGGGCCGTCGGAGCGTCCGGGTCATCCGGGTCGTCCGAGCCGTCAGGAACGACGGGAGCGTCGGGGGTGTCCAGGCTGTCCGGACTGGCCGGGCTGTTCAGGCCGTCGGGTCGTCCGGGCCGTCCGAGCCGTCAGGAACGACGGGAGCGTCGGGGGCGTCCAGGCTGTCCGGACCGTCCGGGCTGTTCAGGCCGTCGGGTCGTCCGGGAAGTCCGGGCCGTAGGGCCGTCAGGGCCGGACGGGACCGTCCAGGCGTCCGGACCGGCCGGGCTGTTCAGGCCGTCGGACCGTCCGAGCCGTCCCGGCCGACCGGGCCGTCCCGGCCTTCCGGCGCTCCCGGTCCGCCGGTGTCCGCAGGGGTAGCGCGGTGCAGGGTTCGGATCGCCGGGATCGCGAACAGCGCCACGCAGCCCGCCAGGCAGGTGCCGGCCGACACCAGCAGCAGCCGCCCCGGGGAGGTCAGTGCGGTGGCGGGCCCCGCCAGTATCTGGCCGAGCGCGATCCCGGACACCGAGCCGGCCAGCTCGTACGCGGTGACCCGGTTGAGCACCGCCGGTGGCGTGTGGGTCTGCACGCTGGTCGCCCACATCACCGACCAGAACGCCAAGGCGCCGCCGCCGAGCGCGTGGCAGGCCAGCAGCACCGGCAGGTCGGCGCCCAGCGCCACGCAGAGCGGCAGCACGGTGTACAGCACCATCGCCACCGCGCCGGCGGCCAGCGGTCGGGCCGGGCGCAGCCGCAGTGCCAGCAGGCCGCCGAGCACCGTTCCGACGCCAAGGGAGGAGACCACGAGACCGTAGGCGTTCGGGCCGAGGCGGGCGCCGATCAGTGTCGAGCTGAGCGGTACGAGCGGGCCGAAGAGCAGCACGCCGTACACGACCCAGATGAGGATCACCGCCCACATCCAGGTGCGTGCGCGGAACTCCTGCCAGCCCTGGCGCAGGTCGCGACGGAGTGAACTGCCGGTGCGGGCAGGGGAGTCGGCGCCGACCGGGGCGTCCGTGGCCGTCGCCGCCGGGGCGAGCCGGATCAGCGCGAGGCAAAGGGCGCTGAGCAGGAAGGTGCCGGCGTCGATCGCGTACACGGTCCCTGCGCTGGTCAGCGCGATCAGCAGCCCCGCCAAGGCCGGGCCGAGCAGATGGGCGAACGCGTCGGCCACCTTGAGCGTGGCATTGGCCCGCTGCGGCTCGCGGGCGACCAGCGGGACCATCCCGTTCACCCCCGGCAGGAACATCGCCACGGCCGCTCCGGCCAGTGCCGCCATGGTCGCCAGCAGCCAGAACGGCGGCGAGCCGGCGAAGAACGCGGCAGCCAGCCCACCCTGGGTGAGCACCCGGACGAGGTCCGCGCCGACCATCATCCGGCGCGCGCCGAACCGGTCGGCGAACACCCCGCCGAACAGGACCAGGAGGACGAACGTCCCGGTCCAGATGCCGAGGACGAAGCCGACTCCGGAGATCCCGTACAGCGGGCCGACCGCGAGCGCGGCGGCGACCGGCATCATCGCGTCGCCGAGAAGCGAGACCGCGCGGGCGGTGAAGTAGAGCGTGAAGCGCCGATCCCACAGTGGTGGTCGGGCGGGAGGGGTGGTGGTCGGCGATTCGGTCCGGGCGGCGGTCTCGGTCTGGTTCTTCGTCTGCGCGGTGGTCACAGCACAGATGTTGGACTAGACCAATCAGTCAACCCAGTGTCCCGAACGACATGAAGGGGTACTTTCGCGCCATGACGCTTCGTTCGCTGCCGAAATCCCCGAAGCTGCACCGGGTCGTGGCCCTGCTGCAGCCCCCGCAGTCGACGTTCCCGCTGGCCTGCGCGACCGAGGTGTTCGGCTCCCACGGCCCGGCGATCCCCGCCCGCTACGCGTTCGAGGTCTGCACCGAGCGCCCCGGCCCGGTGCGCACTCAGGTCGGCTACGACATGCTGGTCACGACAGGCCTGGACGCGTTGGAGCGCGCGGACACCGTGCTGGTCCCAGGCTGGCAGCAACCGGTCGGCACCGAGGTGCCGTCGGCGGTGGTCACCGCGGTCCGCGCGGCACACGAGCGAGGCGCGCGGATCGTCGGCATCTGCTCGGGCGCGTTCGTGCTCGCCGCCGCCGGACTCCTCGACGGCCGACGGGCCGCGACCCACTGGGCCCGGGCCGCCGAGCTGGCCGCCCGGTTCCCGCAGGTCCGGGTCGACCCCGCGGTGCTGTACGTGGACCACGGCGACGTCGCCACCAGCGCCGGATCGGCGGCCGGCGTGGACCTCTGCCTGCACCTGGTGAGCGTCGACCAGGGTGCCGCGTACGCGATGCGGATCGCCCGGCAGATGGTGATGCCGCCACACCGCGAGGGCTGCCAGCTGCAGTATGCCGAACTGCCCACCTCCGGACCGGTCGCCGACTCGCTGGCCCCGCTCCTGGAGTGGCTGGCCGGACGCCTCGACCAGCCGGTCAGCGTCGCCGAGATGGCGGTCCACGCGCAGGTCTCGGCCCGCACGCTGACGCGGCGCTTCACCGAGCAGCTCGGCATCAGTCCCGGGCGATGGCTGTTGGACCGGCGGATCGCCGCCACCCGGGCGTTGCTGGAGGAGACCGACCTGTCCGTGGAAACCATCGCGCGCCGGGTCGGCCTCTCCTCGGCCGTCAACCTCCGCCGGCGCTTCCACGAGGCCCTGCGGACCACGCCTGCCGCGTACCGGCGCGCCTTCCGCGCGGAGAAAGCCGGGTAGGACCAAAGGCCGGGGGAGCGCCGGTTGGGCGCTCACGGCAGTCCCGATCGGTAGTACGTACGTCACTCGACGGTCGGCCGCCTGTGGAAGGTCGGGGTACTCGCCGCCCAGTCAGCCCGTGGCGGCCTCTAGGATCGGCCTGGCTGCAGGGTGGGAACAGGTGGGGTGGGGTGAGCGATGGCTGCCAAGGTCACGGCGGTGAGCTGCAACGGGACGTATTCGTTCAGCAAGCCCAATCGGGAGTCCGTCAGACTGCTTGCCGGGCTGGGGGTGGAAGGGGACGTTCACGCCGGTGAGACGATCCGCCATCAGTTCCGCATGACCTACGAGCCGGACCTTCCGAACCTGCGACAGGTCCACCTCATGCGCGAGGAACTCTTCGACGAGCTGGCGCTCAAGGGCTTCGAGGTCTCCGCCGGCCAGCTCGGCGAGAACATCACCACCCGCGGCGTGGACCTGCTCGGCCTTCCCACGGGCGCCCTGCTCCATCTCGGGGCGGACGCCGTGCTCGAGGTGACGGGGCTGCGAAACCCGTGCGCGAAGATCAACGACTTCCGTAAGGGCCTGCTCGGCGAGGTCTTCACCCTGGACCCCGACTCGGGAGAGTTCACCTTCAAGTCCGGCATCATGGCCGTGGTCCGCCACGGTGGAACCGTCTGCCCGCACGACCCGATAGAGGTCGAACTCCCGTCCACCCCTCACCACCCCTTGGAACGCGTCTAGGGGGACATTTCCTGGTGCGCTCGCCATCGTCTTCGGCGGCCCATGCAGGTACCTATACGGCCGAGTTGCTCAGACCCGGGAGCTAGACCGTCTCCCCCTGGGAGGACTTCCGACTCCAGCCCAGCTCGTGTATCCCATCCGCCGCCTCCCCGCGCACATCGGGGTGGGGGTGCTGGAGGAACCCCTCCAGGATGGGGAGCGCCGCTTGGTCGTGAGTCGAGCCCAAGATGCTCAGGACGTAGTCCAGGAGCAGCGGTTCGAAGCCATCCGCGCCGACAGCGAGCGGCTCCACCACCCGATAGGGAAGCTTGTAGTGCGTGGAGGCCGTGCAGACCGCGTGCAGTGCGGACTCTCGTACTGGGTGGCCCTCGTCGGAGAGCGCGACCGTGACGAGACGCTCGACGGCCCGTTCGGCATCGTCCTGCGTCAGGCGGCCCGTCTCCAGGACGTCGCTGACGGCATCGAGACGGGAACCCCGGTGGTCCGCGTCGGAGCCGTTCAGTTCCTTCCAGGCCGATTCGATCAATGCCGTAGGGCCCTGGTATCCGTCCACAGCCAAGAGCATAGGAGTCGGTCGCCGCGTCGCCCTCAGGGATAGGGGAGGCCAGGGCTGAGTGCCGAGCCCGGTAGGGCACTCGAGGAAGCGGGAGTGCGGATTGCTCGGGTGGTCGCACCGAACGGCACCAACTTGGTTATTTTGGCGCCCTTCTGGCACAGAGGTGATCACAATGTGAAGGAACTGTGCCAGTGTCCGGAGTGATTGACCATGCTGCGGGCCGGCGCCGCGCCGCCTTCGGTTCGCTCGTGAGTCGGAGGCAGCCCCTGTAGCCGAGTTGATCTGGAGTGAGCGTGACGCCTTCGCACCTTCCTGCCGCGCAACCGGACCCGACCGAAGCCGCCCACGGCGTCGGCACCGCCTTCGACGCGGTTCCCGCCCTGGACGGAGAGCTGCGCTTCGACCAAGCCGCCCTCGACGCGGCGTCCACCGACTTCGGCCACCTGGTCAGCCGCCCGCCCGCCGCGGTCCTCAGCCCCGGCTCGGCCGAGGACGTCGCCACGATGGTCCGCTACTGCCGGGAGCGCGGGCTGAAGGTCGCCGGACGGGGCCAGGGGCACTCCACCAACGGACAGGCCCAGGTGCCCTCCGGGCTCGTCATCGACCTCGGCTCGCTGGATTCGATCGAGATCCGCGAGGACACCGCCATAGTCCAGGCGGGGACGCGGTGGAGCACGCTGGTCCAGGCCACCCTGCCCATGGGCCTCACCCCGCCGGCCTTCACCGACTATCTCGAGCTCTCCGTGGGCGGCACGCTGTCGGCCGGAGGCCTGGGCGGGCAGATCAGCCGCCACGGCACGCAGGTCGACAACGTGCTCGAACTCCAGGTCGTCACCGGTGAGGGCGAGCTCACCACCTGCTCACCCACTGAGCGCCCCGACCTCTTCCGAGCCGTCCTCGGCGGCCTCGGACAGTGCGGGATCATCACCCGCGCCACCCTCTCCCTGGTCCCCGCGCCCCGCTCCGTACGGCACTACGTGATGCTCTTCGGGAGCGTCGCCACTCTCACCGCGCAGCAGGCCAAGCTGATCGAGGACGGACGGTTCGACTACCTCGTCGGACAGGTCCTGCCCACCCCGGACGGCTGGACGTACATGATCGAGGCCGCCACCTACGACGGGGCGCCTGCAGACGACGCCCGTCTCACGGGCGACCTGGAGCACATCTCGGTCGAGGTCCAGGACGTGCCCTACTTCGACTTCCTGAACCGGCTCGCCCCGGCGGTGCAAGCCTTCAAGTCCATGGGCGAGTGGACGCGGCCGCACCCCTGGTACGACAGCCTGCTCCCCGCGTCCACCGTGAACGCCGTCGTCACGGAGACGCTCTCCGGTCTCAAGGCTGGCGCTCTCGGCGTGAGCGCGGTCGTCCTGTTGTACCCCGTGCCCACCGCGCAGTGCCGCACCCCGCTCCCGGTCATGCCGGACGAGGAGCTCGTCTACCTCTTCTCCCTCCTCAAGACCGCCTCACCCGGGGCGGATTCCGCCGAGGAGATGGTCGCCGCGAACCGTAGCCAGTACGACGCCACCGTCGCCGCGGGCGGCTGCTGGTACCCGATCGGTTCCGTACCGCTGACCAGGGACGACTGGGTGCACCACTTCGGCCCCTTCTGGGCCGAACTCGAAGCCGCACGGCACCGTTACGACCCCGACGGTGTCCTCACGCCCGGTCAGCGCATCTTCTGACGCAGACGTAGCGGAGGCCGTCCGGAGCGTCCGTGTCCGGCACCGCGCGGTGCCGGACACAGACCCAGGTCGTACGGAGCGCGGTGCGGCCCGTAACGTACGCGCACGACCGGGGCGCTCCCGCAGGCGCCCGGCGAATCCAAGCGGTGGCTGGGTCAGCCGAGGTCTCGATCGCAGCCAGGGCGTCGCCGTCCGCAGCCGCCGCGCTCCGGTCGCCCCTGGCTCTGCTCACGCGAACCGGTTCTGGCTCGACTTCCGTGCCGATCAGCGCTCCGTTACGGCTGGACATCGAAGAGAGCGATGGAAGGTGGTGGCGGCACAAGTACCGCGCGAAGGCGGGCAATCACGGCCCGCCACTGCTTCCAGTCCTCCGGGTCGACCCAATTCGAGGCCGGCCCAGCCTCGTCGCCGGCAATGTGAGCACCGGCCCTCTCGCCACCGACACACCGCTCGGTGGCTCGCCCTATCCCCGGTCGCGGAGGTACGCCTCCAGTGCCGCGGCCCCCGACAGCATCGCCCGCCCGCGGGCGGACAGGCGGCCGTGCCAGTCGTGCAGTGCCGCCTCCAGCGGCTCCAGCCCGCCGGCTGTCCGCACCTGGGCGATCAGCGGGGCGATCTGCTCCAGCAGGTAGCCGCCGCGCCTGAGTTGGTGGGCCAGCCGGGCGTCCCGTACAGCGGCCTCGTCGTAGACGCGGTACCCGGTCAGCGGGTCACGGCGCGGGCGCACCAGCCCGGCGCGCTCCCATTTGCGCAGCGTCGCGGGCCGGATTCCGAGTTCTCCCGCCAGCGGCCCGATGAACGTGCCGCCAGACCCGGACACCGCGCCCGGCTCGGATGCCACCCCCGGCCCCAGGTCGCGGAGGGCGTTCTCCACGGCCTGGAGGGTCCGGCGGTCGTCGAGGAGCTGGGCGTGGCTCTCGTCGATGAGACGGAACGCCGCCTCGACCGCGCCCTCGTTCACCGCCCGCATGATCGACGTCGCCGTCTGATGGCCGTGGCCGGGCACCAGGGCGAGGAACGCGCGCAGGGCCCCCGCATGCAGCGGCGTGTAGGTGCGGTAGCCGTGGGGCGTGCGACCGGCGGCCGGGAGGACGCCGGCCTCCTCGTAGTTCCTGATCGCCTGCGTGGACAGACCGTGCTCGCGTGCCAGATCGACCGGCCTGAGCCGCTCCCCGCTTTGAGGGTTTCGCCCCATGATCCCCTCAGTGTCGTGCGAAAGTTTCAACCGTAAGTTCAACGATAGCGTTGAAGGCATGGCTACCGACATCAAAGACACCGTCCATGCCGTCGAGGCCGCCACCGTCATGGCGCTGCTCCCGAACCGGCCGCGGGTGCTCGCCCTGGGCGAGCCCACCCACGGCGAGGACACGCTGCTCGACGTGCGCAACGCGCTCTTCCGGCAGCTCGTCGAGGAGGAGGGCTACCGGACGATCACGATCGAGAGCGGCTGTCTGGCGGGCCTGATCGTGGACGACCACATCACCTCGGGCACGGGCACCCTCGACGAGGTCATGGAGCGCGGCTTCACCCACGGCTTCGGCGCGTCCGCGGCCAACCGCGAACTCGTGCGCTGGATGCGGGCGTACAACGACGGCCGGCCCGCATCCGAGCAGCTCCGCTTCGCCGGTTTCGACGGCCCGCTGGAGATCAGCGGCGCCGAAAGTCCCCGGCAGGCCCTCACCGCGCTCCACGACTACCTCGCGGCCGGCGTGGACGCGGACCTGCTCCCCTGCACCGCGGAAAGACTCGACCGCCTGCTCGGCGCCGACGGCCGATGGACCGATCCCGCCGCGATGATGGACCCGGCGCAGTCCTTCGGACAGTCGGCCGAGGCCACGGAACTGCGGTTGCTCGCCGACGATCTGGTGGCTCTGCTCGACGAGCAGACGCCGGGACTGATCACGCTGACCTCGCGGGAAGAATGGGACCGCGCGCGCCTGTACGGACGCACCGCCACCGGCCTGCTGCGCTACCACTTCTGGATGGCCGACACGTCACCGAGCCGTATGACGCGGCTGGTGGGCTTGCGGGGCCGGATGATGGCCGACAACCTCCTCGCCCTCGCCGAACGGGGCCCGGTGCTGGCCTTCGCCCACAACGGCCATCTCCAGCGCAACAAGAGCACGATGCGGCTGGGTGACTTGCGGCTGGAGTGGTGGAGCGCCGGCGCGCTCGTGAGCGCCCACCTGGGGGAGGCGTACGCGTTCCTGGCCATGGCCCTCGGCACGATCCGGCACCAGGGAGTGGACACCCCGCCGCCGGACACCGTCGAAGGACTCCTGTACGCACTCCCGGAGGACCGCCATCTCGCCGACGCTCCCCGCCTGGCCACCGCCCTCGGCGCCACGCGGCCCGCGCCCTGCGTATCCCCTTGGTTCGGCTACTCCCCGCTCGACCCGGCGCACCTGGTGGACAGCGACGGCATCGTGTTCGTCAAGGACGTCCCGCAGAGCTAGTGCTGTTCGAGGCTGACCGTGCCCGCCGCGCCGTCGACCGTGATCAGCTGCCCGGTACGGATGTGCCGCGTGGCGCCCGGGACGCAGATGACGGCGGGGATGCCGTACTCCCGGGCGACCGTCGGCCCGTGGGCCATCACCGCGCCGGTCTCGGTGACGAGCCCGCCGGCGGTGAGGAAGAGCGGGGTCCAGCCCGGATCGGTCGTCGGCGCGACGAGGATCTCGCCCGGTTCGACCGTCGCGCTCGCCGGGTCGCGGACCACGCGGGCGCGTCCCGTGACGCGTCCGGACGCCGCGCCCATGCCCACGAGCGTGCGACCGTCGGACTGCCGCGCCGGCAGCAAGGTCTCCACATCGGTTCCGTCGGAGAGCAGGGCCACCGGGACGGTCCTGCGGTGCAGCTCCCTCGCGTACTCCGCGCGGCGCCCCGCCACCGTCGCGTGCGGCACGTGACCGTCCCGCACGACCGTGCGCAACTCGGGCAGCGTGAGGAACATGACGTCCTCGGCGCGTTCGACCAGGTCCTTCGCCTGTAGTTCGGCGCCGATCAGGAGGAGGCGTCGCCGCCGGTCGCGCAAGGAGTAGAGGCCGGCGAACTTGCCCGCCTCGCGCAATCCGGTCAGCTCCCGGCAGCGGCGCAGGAAGAAGCCGGCGAGCCGGCCGCGCAGGGCATGCTTGTCGCATGCCCGGCGCGTGAGTTCGGCGAGCATCTCCTCGGCTTTGCCCGCGGCGCGCTGGAACCGCAGGTCCGGGGCCTGCTCAGGGTCGGTGACCCGCAGGCAGTTGGCGAGCATCGCGAAGACGGGTGCGGGGTTCTCCGACCAGCGTGGCACACCGACGTCGACCTCCGCGGCGGACCTGGTGCCGTACTGGTCGAGGAACGCGTCCAGGCCGAACTCGGGCAACTCGCCCGTGAGTTGTGCGGAGGAGAGCTCCTGCGGCGACGTGTTCAGGAGCATCTCGCGGTACGGCTCGGCCCGCCGAGCCACCTGCCACAGGGCGAGATCCATCTCGATCGTGACGTTGTACGGCATACCGCCGAGCACCGTGCGGATCTCGTCCTCGCTCGCGACCTCCTTGAGGAGCGGCGGAAGTGCCGCGGAGACCACGAGCGCGCTGGCGACCGGCCAGATGATCGCATCGGCGCGCATCCCCGACTCCGCGTCGTCCTCGAGCAGTTCGAGGAGCTCCTCCGTCGAGGTCGGGTCGGTCACCGACTGCTGCCGCAGACGGTCGATCTCGCCGAAGACGCGGGCCCGTGCGGCCGCCGGGCGGGCCAGCGCGCCGAGGATGCCGACGGCTGCCTTCGGAGCGCTCTTCAGTGCGGCCGCGCTGCGTCGCCGGGCACCCTTCTGCGGGGCGAATCGAGGATCGTCCAGAAGGTGTTCGACCACTTTCTGGGCGCGCGGCCCGAAGTCCACCGCCATCATCTTCACCAGACGCTTCCGTGTCGACGGGTCGCGCATCGCCTCGGTCAGGTCGCCGTAGAGCCGCCCGCCGATGTCGACGACCTCGACCCTGAGGCCGAAGGCGGCGAGCATCCCCGCGAGCACCGCCTGCAGCGTGGACATCCCCATGGGCGTGGCGGGCTGCAGCATTCCCTGCACATGGCCGAACTCGATGTACAGCCGAGGGCCGGGCTTGTCGCTGGGCGGAGGTGCCGGGAAGAGTGTGGTGATGGGCCGCGACTGGAGCAGCCACAGCGTGCCGTCACGGTCATAGGCCCACTCGATGTCCTGGGGCGCACCGAGCCGGGCCGCGACGCGCTCACCCACCTCGCGAAGCTCCCGCAGGCGGGCCGGGGTGAGGCATCCGCGCTCCCCGAGCTGCTCGCTGTCCCGGACGTACGCGGGATCCGAGCCGCCGAGGACGTAATGATCGGCCTCCACCGTGCCGTCCACGACCGCGGTGCCGAGGCCGGGGGCGGCGTCGACGACGGTGTCGCCGCGCGAGCCGGTGAGCGGGTTGGCGGTGAACAGTACGCCCGCGACCTCGGCGTCGACCATCGGCTGTACGACGACCGCCATCCATGTCGACTCGTGTGCGATCCCGTTGGCCTCGCGATATGCGACCGCACGCTCGGAGTGCAGTGAGTCCCAGCAGGCTCGGATGGCGTCGATCAGCGCATCGCCCCCCGTCACGCCGAGATAGGTGTCCTGCTGGCCGGCGAAGCTGGCGTACGGCAGGTCCTCGGCGGTGGCGCTGGAGCGGACCGCGACCGGTCCGCCGCCGAGCCGGTCGTAGGCCGCGAGCACCTCGGCCCGCGGAACCTCGCCGCTGCGGTGGGCCTCGGTCGTGACGCAGAAGCCGTCCGGCACGCGCTCGCCCATCGCGATCAGAGCGGCGAGGCCGGCGGCCTTCCCGCCCACCAGGTCTCGCTGCCCGTCATCGATCGCCGCCAGAGTGAGCACGCGCACCCTGTCCCTTTCCGCCATGCCGATCACCGTCTTTTCCAATACGACTGCAATGGATAAGGGAAACGATACAGGTGCAATGTAAAGTGCGTGTATGCCTCGCAAGGTCGACCACCGTGAACGCCGGGAGCTGCTCGCCGACGCGCTGATGCGGCTCGCCGCCACGCGCGGCCTGGAGGCCGTGAGCCTGCGGCACGTGGCGGCCGAGGCCGGAGTCTCGACCGGGATGGTGCAGCACTACTTCCGTACCAAGGACGAGATGATGTCGTTCGCCTTCGGCATGGTGATGGACCGGATCCGAGAACGCTCCATGGCCGCGGCGCTGCCGGAGTTCCCCCGCGGACTCGTCCGCGCCCTGCTCCTCCAGATCCTGCCCCTGGACGAGACGCGCCGGCTCGAGGGCCACGTCTCGCTCGCTTTCCTCGCGTACGCCACGGTGAAGCCGTCGATGGGCGCGGGACTGCGCGAGTCCGCCGCCGAGATGCGCACGTTCCTGGCGGACCAGGTGCGGGCGGCCGGAGTCGAGGGCGGTCCCCCCGAACGGGCGGCGACGGCTCTGCTCGCACTCGTCGACGGCCTCGGAATGCAGCTGCTCTCGGGGCAGTTCAGCGAGGCGGAGGCCGTTGCCACTCTGGACGCCCAACTCGAACTGATCTTCGGCGGGTCCTAGGCCGTCGCTATCGGATCTCGCCGGGCTCCGGAGGCGGTGCCGCCGAGATTGCGCCACAGCAGCGCCACGTGTGGATCGGCCAGGACCGGGGCGGATGGGCGCGCTGTCCGGTGGCCCTGCGTACGGCAGTTGGCGGCGGTGGCCCGTGAGCTGATCGAAGCTTCGTCGCATCGGGAACCAGGGCTCCCCGGCCGGACGTCGATCTGATCATGATTGCGAATGCTCAAGAGTTGGCCGAGGACTGGGAGTCGATCCGCCAGGGATACTTCCTGGGGGAGCACGACGAGACCCTGCTGGAGTGTGTGGAACAGCTCCGTCTGGCGCGGGCCGCTGTGCCGCGTGATCCGGATGTCACCGCGTTCTTCACGTTCGGGCTGGTGCTGATGTACGGCCATGCGGCGACGGAGGCCGAACCCAAGGCCGCGGACGAAGCCGCGGCGGCGCTGCTGGCCGCGGCCTCGGATCTGGCCGTCGCGAATCGGGCATGCGGGCACGAGACCCATCCGTGCGACGAAAGTGATGTCGACGGGCAACTGGAGTCCTTCGAGATGTTGCTGTCGTTGCTGGCCGGGGACTCGGAGTACGAGTGGGCGGACCTCGACTACCCCGACCGGGAACCGGAGGGAGAGTCCCGATGGCGTTGCTCGCACAACGTGGCGGGCTTCGCCAAGTGGGCAGCGGCGGCGATCCGCTGAGGGGACGATGAGGCCGGCGCCCTCGCGGGATCACCGGACGGTTCAGCGCGACTCGCCCGAGTAGGCACCCGCACACGCGATGGCCTCCTCGACCAGGCCGCGCAGTTCCTGGTCATGGAGAATCATCGGGTATCCCCCTTCCGCGGACAGGCGCCGCTCCGACTGCCGCACCGTCAGCAGCGCGGCGTGGATCGCCGGGCTGATCTCGCCCATCCGGATCAGGGTCCGGAGAGCCTCTCGGAAGGAGCCGAAGCTGTCACCGCCCTCGGCGATCGGCAGGACGAACTCCTCCAGCACCCGCATGCTTGGTTCGATCCGGCCCGTGATCTCCCAGAGCGTGATCGCCGCGGTGAGCCGGTGCCAGTGCGGGGCGTTCTCCATCGCGGACCGCACCCGGGCGGCGTAGGGCGCCGCGTCATGACCGAACGCGGCCAGGGCGCTGATCGGCCCGTACCCGGATTCTTCCGAGGCCGTGACCGCCTCGCCCACGAGCCGCAGAGCCGTCTCGCGGTCCTCGCCGATACGAGCGGCAGTCAAGGCCACCAAGGTGTGGCCGCCGGGGAAGTCCGGAACCTGGCAGGCGCGCAGTGCGGGTTCGGCCGAGGCGGCGGCCGGTCCCATCGCCGACAGCATCTCCATCACAGTGGTCGACGTCCAGGTGTCCGCCAGCAGCGGGATGAGATCGGGCAGGGCCGCCGGCAGTACGTCCTCGCCCCAGGCTTCCAGCACTTCGAGGAAGCTGCGGGTCGCATGACGTCGCGCCCCGCCCTGCCGGATCGTCTCCAGCATCGTGGGCAGCAGGAGGTCCGCATGCGCCCGCAGTGGGATCAGTACGTCCTTGCTGTCCGGCCGTCTCGGATCACCGACGACATAGGCCCGGCCCTGCTCCTCCTCCTGCGCGCGGAGCTGCTCGATCAGCCCCGGCAGCGCGCGTGGGTCATCGATCCGGGTCAGTGCCCACCGGGCGATCTCCCGGACGGTGCCGTCGAGGTACTCGTCCGCCTCGTCGTCGTCGAGCAGTTCGGCGAGCCGGTCGGCGAACGGAGCCGCCGCCGGGCCGATCGCCGCGAGAATGTTCGCCGCCCGTAGCCGCACGGCGCTGTCCGGATCGGTCAGCAGCCCGCCCGCGAGCGGCAGCAGGGCGGCCTCCGCGGAACGCCTCTCGGTGAGGATGCGCCACGCCACGTCCAGTGCTTCCCGGCACAGCAGAGCGTCTCCTGAGCGTTGCGCCGTCTCGACCAGCGTCACGGTGAAGGAGAGTTCCGCATCGGGATCGTGCCTGAGCAGCCAGACCGTCGACCACACCAGGTCCTCGCGGGTCCAGGGGCCGTCGGAGGCCGGGGCGTACCAGACCTCTTCGAACCGTGGCCCAACCGGCCGAGTTCTTCACCCCGGAGGGCCAGGAGGAGCGGATCGACAGCCTGCTGGCCGGATACCGCGCCGGCGTGGTCTGGCCGGGAGTGGTGCTCACGGACGACCAGGTGATCGGGCAGATCACCGTCGGAGGCATCCTGCCGCAGCCGCACCTGCGCCGCGGCTCCGTCGGATACTGGATCGCCAGCGTCGCCCAGAACCAAGGGCACGCCGGGCATGCCGTCGGGCTCGTACTCCAGGTGATGACGGACGAACTCGGGTTGCACCGCGCCGAGGCGTCCACCAACCTGGAGAATCTTGCGTCGCAACGGGTGCTGCGCCGCAACGGGTTCAACCCGTACGGCGTCGCCCACTCGTCGATCTTTCTCGACGGGAGCTGGCGGGACGGGCTGCTGTGGGAGCGGGTCCTCGGCGACTGAGGGACGTCCCGTAGATGCTCTCCGAGCCGCCTCAAGAACGCCCGGGCCGTTGCCACCCGCTACGACAAAAGGGCCTACGTCTTCCACGGCACCGTCACTGCGCTGCGGTCCGGTTATGGCTCAAGGCGTGATCAGCCCGCGTCCAGAGCGTCGGCCCGCTTCGTCAGGTCCGCTGCTATCTCGTCCCAGTCGGGGCCGAAGATCTGCAGGACCATGGCAGCCTCCCGCATCAGCTCGGGCTCGTCCGGCCGTTGCAACAGCACCAGTCGATACGAGAGGTTCCGAATCCAGACAGGCAGAATTCCGTCGACGTACTGCGGGCAGAGCTCGCGCAGCATGGCGAGGATCACGTCCGCATCAGCGAAGGTCAGCTCTTCGACGAAGTAGTGCTCCCGGTGTTCCCGGCCGCACTCCGGCGTCGGCCGATACTCGTCTCCGTAGAGACACCGGGCGTGCTCTGTCAGGGTCCTGTGCATGACCTGGAGCCTACGACGCCATGATCCGCCGGACAGAACCCAGGGGGTACTGGTGCTAGGACCGACACCGGATATGGATTCGGGGCGACGGCACCATGTGCAACGCAGGCTTTGCGGGCGGGCTGCATAGGATCGCCGGCATGGCACTGCGGCCTGTTCAGGTGAACATCAAGGCTCTTGACGGCTTGGCGGTCGGACGGTTCTGGGCGGAGGCGCTTGGCTGGAGTGCTTACAGTCCCGGCGTGACCACCTACGTCGGTCCCGTCGGCGGTCTCGTCTGGCCGGACCCGGTTGCCGTCGGCATCGACGTCGTTCCCGTCCCGGAACCCAAGACCGCAACGAAGAACCGTGTGCACCTCGATCTCGCCACCACCTCCGCGGCCCATCAGACGGAGTTGGTCGCGCGCCTTCAGGCTCTCGGTGCGACGCCCGTCGACGTGGGCCAGGGCGACGTGCCGTGGACGGTCCTCGCCGACCCGGAGGGCAACGAGTTCTGTGTGCTGGAGCCTCGGGAGACCTATCGGGATACCGGTCCGATCGCCGCGGTGGTGGTCGACTGTGTGGATCCCCGGGCCATGGCCCGGTTCTGGAGTGAGGCGCTGGACTGGAACCTGCACGAGGTGACCGACGATCACGCGGCGTTGCGCTCCGCCAAGGGTGTCGGCCCGTACCTCGAGTTCCTCCGCACGCCCGACGTGAAGACCGTGCCGGACCGCGTCCATCTCGACCTGCTGCCGTATCCCGGTGACGACAAGGCGGCGGAGGTGGCCCGGCTGCAGGCCCTCGGCGCCACCGACCTCGACCTCGGCCAGGGCGATGTCCCGTGGACGTGCCTGACCGACCCGGAGGGCCACGAGTTCTGCGTCCTCGCTCTGTCTTGACGCGGTGCGCGTCGTCCACGGCAGGCCGCGCCCGTGATCGCTCTCCACTTGGGGCTGGTCAGTGGCCGGTGACCCGCACGCGCAGGACGTAGGGGGTGCCCGTGCTGATCGCCTCGGCCTGCTCGCGTAGATCGGCCGGGGCGAAGCCGAGGAGCGCACGGTCGGCGGCCGCGCGCAGCAGGGGCAGGATCTCGCCCGGGAGTCGGCCGCGATGCGTCGCGGCCAGCTCGGCGAACGCCCGCTGATACGGAGATCCGTACGCGCTCGCGCTGTCGGCGAGGAGGTGATCCAGGTGCTGCCGGTCCACGCTGATCTCAGTCACGACCTGCTCCCGTGCGTCAGTGGCCGGCAAGACCCGGCCTCGTGCTTACGACGGTACGAGCGGGGTCTGACACTGGGCCCGGGCGCGCGCCGAGACCCTCCCGCGGGGAGGTCGGGAGGGGCTTGCGCGGCCCCGCCGGCTCGGGGCAGGCGGGGCCGTGTGCGATCCCGTCTCCGGGGGTGGACTGCGAGGACCGCGTACCGACACACTGCCACCGGGGGAGCCGGTGCAACAGGGTTGTGCATGAAAGAACCTGCGGCATATTCAGGCCCCGCGGTCCTCGTTGCGAGAGAGGAGGGCGATCGGCTCGGTCGCCCGCACTTCGCAGCGGAGGGCCATCAGCCGACGGTGTGTGGCAGTACGGGTTCGAACCTGGACCAGCGGGCGGTCTCGCATCCATCGGTCCGCTGGAACGCCGCGTTCACCGGCCGACCTGCCCACGTGCCCGTGAGGCGGGCGGTGGCCGGCCCTCCGTACTGCATCGTGCACGGGGTGTCCGGCGCCACCGGCGCGAAGGGGTCCCTACCCCAACCGGTCAGCTCGTCGAGCTTGTCGCAGGCGGCTCGCGGAGCGCGATGGGAGCCGCCTGCCGGGTGACAGCCGAGCTCGAACGTGCCGTCGGTGGCCGGGTCGCCGCTGTCGGCCACGGTCAGCGTGAGGTGGTCTTCGGGCGCCGGCGCGGCTGTGGCGGCAGCGCCCGTGGCGACGGCGGCGAGAGCCAAGGTGAGCGCGAGCCCGGCTGAACGCAGCATGGATACTCCAGTCACAGGGCTGGGTACGGCCGAGGCAACCGACCGGCGCCCAGCGGTGGTAACGGGTGCGGAAGCACCACCTGCTGATCAACCCTGGGCGCCTGAAGAAGTCACGCGCTGCACGCGGCGTCAGCGGCAGTGGTCGCCCCACGCGTCGGGCGAAGCGGGCCCCTCGACGGTGGTAGGCATTCCGTTCGTTGTCAGTCGATGCCTCAGAACTCGCGCCTGTGAGACCGGGCTTGCGCCCTTGTGCCCAGCCCGGTGTCCCGCCACCTTCGGAATGGACACCCGTGTCGATCACGAGGGGGACCTGTTGGCCAATCCGACCGCACCCGATCCCCAACCCTTCACCCTGTGGACCGGCCGCGCGCTGCTGCGCTGGGCGGTTCTCCTTCAACGCACCGTTGCCGGCCATGACCGCCGTCGAGCCCTTGTCGCCCGCCGGAACACCGCTATGCGCGCCGCGTACGAGCGGGGTGTGAACCGGGAGACGATCGCCCGCACGATCGGCCTGAGCCAGGCCCGTGTGGGCGAGGCGCTCCGCGGGGAACCCACCGTGGAGTAGCGGACCGCCACGGCCCCCGGCAGCGGCCACCTGGGGGCGAGTGCTTGGCCGCTCGCCCCTTCGTGCAGCTGGTGCCACTCACTTCATCGATCCGGCGGCGGGCGGTCGCGTGTGGGGCGAGGCCTGCCGGGGTCCGGACCCCCGCGCGTGATGTTCTGGTCGAACGTTCAGCCGTGCGACGTGGGGTCTCAGGCGGTGTGCACCTCGGCAGCGAGGGCTGGGGCGTACCAGCCGGGTCGGTCGGCATCGGAGCCGAAGGCTTCGCTCCCGCTCCGCTCGCGCAGTTCCGCCCCCAGAACCTATTTGGCTTGCCGTCGGCCGACCCGGTCGGATAGGAAGCTTGCATGCTTAGGGGTAGCAAGGTCGGGCTCAGGGCCCGACACGAGGACGACATTCCGGTCCTGCGGACCGAGCTCTATGACGACGTGGTGAACGCGTCGCGGGCCGAAGGCCGGCCGTGGCGGCCGATCACGCCCGGCTCGAAGGACTCGCGGCTCGTCGTGGACGACACGGAGCACGGGCACGTCCCGTTCTCCGTGATCGAGCTGGACGGTGGCACGCTGGTCGGCACGGCGACGCTGTGGGGCATCGACAACCACAGCCGGTCCGCGCACATCGGCTTGGGACTGCTGCCCGCCGCTCGTGGCAAGGGCTACGGCACCGACGTGGTCGCGGTGCTGTGTCACTACGGTTTCGTCGTACGCGGCCTGCAGCGGCTTCAGATCGAGACGCTGTCGGACAACGCCGCCATGCTGCGCTCCGCCGAGCGCAACGGCTTCGTCCGCGAGGGCGTGCTGCGCTCGTCGGCCTGGGTGCTGGGCGAGTTCATGGACGAGGTCCTGCTGGGGCTCCTGGCTCAGGAATGGAAGCCGGACCTGAAGGGCTAGGCGGCCGTCTCACGGCCAACGGCGGGCGGCACCTCAAGGTTGGGCTGCCGCCCCGCGGTCAACGGCGGGCGGTACCTCAAGGTTGGGCTGCCGCCCCGCGGTCAACGGCGGGCGGTACCTCAAGGCTGAGTTGCCGCCCCGCAGCCAATGGCGGGTTGCAGACAGTCCGCCGCCGCCCCACGGCCGAGGGCCGGCTGCGGACAGCCTGGCCCCCCGCGTACGGAAGCAAACGTTCGCGTTGCACATCGGCGGCGATCGCACACCGGCCGGATGAGCCGGCAGTGGCGGCATGCCGCACGAGGTGGTGGACCCTCTGAAGCGCACCCCTGGCGGCGGTCCTCATCGCGCTCCGGGTGTCTGATCGGACCTCCTTTCACCTCCACACCCTGACGACGCGGTGGAGCCGCAGAGCCATGCGGGTCCGGGGCTCGGGCTCCATCTGCGCCGTGCCGACCAGGCCCAGGCCCGCCCTGGTCGGCACGCCGCTCCTGCCCCCCCCACGATGCCGCTCCGTCCGCATCTCGACAGGGCACGACCAAATGCGCCTGGAGCGCCGTAATCGCGCCACGTCTCGGGTGACATCGGAGCCCTCCTCAGGGTGGCGTGCGCCGGTGGGAATCAGCCAGTGGAAACGCGCGCCGGGCGCATAGTCCGGATGCGGATGAATGTGATCCGAGCACGTACGGATGGGTCCGCGCAAGGGTCCGTGTCGCTTGCAATCATCGCCCTCTCGGGCGTGGCGTCGTGGAGCGCTGGGCGAGCGCGTGAAAAGTGCCTGGTCAGGGCGGCTTGATCTTCAATCGGGGCGTTGGTCGCCGCGGTTGCCGGCAACAAAATCAGGGTGACCCTCTTGCCAGACCGAGATCGTACGTGCTCGGATTAATCCCGTCGGCGGCGCTCCGGAGTGCCGCGCCCCGCGACGTCGGTCTCCTTTCGCATGGCTTGATCCATGCCCTCACTCGAATGCCCGAACCGGCGACCACCGTCTCACCAACCTCCCATCCCTAGGAGCGAGACATGTTCGACCTCACCTCTGTTGATCTGCTCGACGCGTTCACCCGGGAGTTGAAGCTGTGCAAGCTCACGCCCGACGAGCACGTCGTCGTCCTGTCCGAACCGAGCAGTCGTGGTGACTACGTCGCGGCCGCCTTCGGTGCGGCGAAGGCCTGTGGCGCGCACGTCATCGCCGCCACCGTGCCCGGCGGCAACCCCTCTCCCACCGACAGCACCCACACCGGCGCCGGTCCCGGCCTGACCGCCGTGCTGAACGACCGCACCGCGCAGGAGCTGCTCAAGGCCGCCGACCTCGTCGTCGACCTCACGCGGGAAGGCTTCATCCACGCCCCTCTCCAGCAGGAGATCCTGCGCACCGGAACCCGCATCCTCTTCGTCTGCGACGCACCGGACGTCCTCATCCGCAACCTGCCCAAGCCGGAGGACAAGGCCGAGGTCCTCAAGGGCGTCGAGCTGGTGAGGAGCGCCTCCATGATGAGGGTGACCTCCGAGGCCGGTACCGACCTGACCGTCGAACTGCCGGGCTCCAAGCCCGAGTTCCAGGTGGGCTTCGCCGACGACCCGGGCCGCTGGGACCACTGGCCGAGCACCATGGTGCTCTGCTGGCCGCAGTTCTCCGACGGGCGGATCGTGCTGGCCGAGGGCGACATCCTGCTGCCGTTCAAGGAGTACGTGCGCCAGCCGGTCACCCTCGAGATCGCGGGCGGGCGCATCGAGAAGGTCTCCGGCGGGGCCGAGGCCCATCTGCTGAACACGTTCTTCGACGACTCGAACGACGAATGGGCGCGCAGCCTGTCCCACATGGGATGGGGCCTCATGCGCACCGCGGACTGGTTCGCCACCGCCCTCTACGGCAAGGAAGAGCTGATGGGCATGGACGCGCGGGCGTTCGCCGGCAACTTCCTCTGGTCCACCGGGCCGCACCCCGTGCTCGGCCGCGAGTCGTACGCGCACCTCGACATCGCCATGCGGGGCTGCACCGTGTCCGTCGACGACCTGGACGTCGTCAGCGCGGGCCGACTCGTCGACTTCTGATCACGCCTGCCGCACCCGCATCTGGAGAACACATGGCATCCACCCAATCATTCGAAGCCGTCATCGTCGGAGGCGGGCTCGGCGGGATGACGGCCGCGCTGGCCCTGCGTCAGCGGGGCCTCGGCGTCACCGTGCTCGAACAGGCTCCGCAGTTCGGTGAGATCGGCGCCGGCATCCAGACGGCGCCCAACGCGAGCCGCATCCTGCTCGGCCTCGGACTGCGCAAGCAGCTGGAAGCCATCCACACCGAGCCCCAGGACCAGGTGCGGCGCAGGTGGAAGGACGGCAGCATCATCGGGCTGACCCAGCTCGGCGACGCCTGCAAGCAGCGCTACAACGCCCCGTACTGGCACTACCACCGCGCGGACCTGCACGGTGTCCTCACCGACGCCTGCGTCGACCCGGCCGGTCCCGGACCGGTCGTCGAACTGCACACCGGAAGCACCGTCACCGCACTGGACCGCGGCAACCCCCGCCGCCCGGCCGCGGTGACCGAGGACGGCCGACGCTTCGAAGCCGATGTGCTGATCGGCGCCGACGGCATCCGTTCCCGCGTCCGTGACCTCATGGGCCTCCCGGACACGCTGCAGTTCTCCGGCGAGATGGCCTTCCGAGCGCTGATCCCGGGCGACCTCATCGCCGCCGATCCGGCGACCCGATTCCTGATGGACCGCTTCCAGAGCACCATCTGGTACGGCCCCGAACGGCATCTGGTCCACTACATGATCCGCGGTGGCGAGTACCTCAACGTCGTCGGCTGTGTCCCGTGCACCGACGACGTAGCCGAGAAGTGGACCGCGCAAGCCGGCGCCGAGGAGCTCGTGAACGCCTATCCCGGCTGGGACGACCGCGTCGCGGCCATGCTGTCCAAGGCCAAGGACGACGTCATGAGCTTCGCCCTCTACCACCGCCGCCGTGACCCGGTCTGGGTGGACGGCCGCGTCGCCCTCCTGGGCGACGCCTGCCACGCCATGCTGCCCTACCAGGCGCAAGGCGCCTCCCAGGCCATGGAGGACGCCGCCGTCCTGGCCGAGGAACTGGGCCGAACCACCGTCGACGGCACCGAACTCGCGCTGCGCCGCTACGTCGACCGGCGCGCCAAGCACGCCGGCATGGTCCAGGACGCCTCGCTGCAGAACAAGACCTTCTACCACTATCCGGACGGCCCTCGTCAGGAGGCCCGCGACGAGCTGCTCAAGCGCGGCTTCGACGGGGAGTCCGACGTCTCCTACGACTGGTTGTGGAGCGGCACCCCGCTCAACGACCCGGATCTGGGCGCGTACGACTACCGATTCGCCTGCTGACCCGTCACGCCCGGGCCCTCCCTCCCCACAACCCCCCAGCCCCACCCCGCTCTTCCACCCCCGGTGTCCGCCCCGCGCGGGCGCGTCCCCCTCGAACACCCCCGTGGAGCGAACGTGAAGACAGGCGACCAGATTGTCCAGGACCTCCCATGGAGATGGGGAGTCCAAGGAAAGATCTTCATCATCGGCGGCCTCGGCTATCTCTTCGACGCCTACGACATCGCGCTCAACGGCTTCCTGATGCCGCTGCTGGGTGAGCACTTCGATCTGACGCTCTCCCAGCGCGGCCTCGTGGCCACCGCCAACCTGGTCGGTATGGCCCTGGGCGCCGTCGTCTGGGGCGCGGTCGCGGACCGCATCGGCCGCAAGAAGGCCTTCAGCGTCACCCTGCTGATCTTCGCGCTGTTCTCGGTGCTCGGCGCCTTCGCCCCGAACTACGCCGTCTTCCTGGCCCTGCGATTCGTCGCCGGCGTCGGACTCGGCGGCTGCATTCCCGTCGACTACGCCCTGGTGGCGGAGTTCTCACCGAGGAAGTACCGCGGGCGGGTCCTCACCGCGCTCGACGTGTGGTGGCCGATCGGCGTGACCCTGTGCGGTCTGGTGTCGACGATGATGCTGACACTCGACGACAACTGGCGATGGATGCTCGCCACGATGAGCCTCCCGGCGCTGCTGCTCTTCTGGGTGCGCCGGGGCATCCCGGAGTCGCCGGTCTACCTCAGCAAGAAGGGCAGGGAGGCCGAGGCCCGCGCCGTCATCGACGACCTGGTCGCCCGCACCGGAGCGCCGGTCGAGCCGTACGTCATCCCCGCCCCGGTGGAGGAGAGCGGGTCGAAGGGGCCTCGGGCCGCCTACGAACAGCTCCACGACGTATGGAGGTTCAGCCCGCGCATCACCTCCGCCGCCTGGCTGCTGTTCGCCAGCGTCATGCTCGTGTACTACGCGGCGCTGAGCTGGATGCCGTCGATCCTCAAGGAGCAGGGCCTCGGCGACACGGCCGCCTTCATGAGCACGACGCTGATGAGCGGCGTCGGCATCCTCGGAGTCGTGGTGTCCACCGCGCTGGTCGACGTGGTGGGCCGGAAATGGCTCATCGGGGTCACGGCCCCGCTCGCCGCGCTCGCCCTGGTGGCGTTCGCGCTGATGATGGACATGCCGACGGGATCCGTCGTCGCCATCGCCGTCTTCGGCCTCCTGATGCAGCTGACCATCCCGGCCATGTACGCCTATGTGTCCGAGCTGTACCCGACGCTGCTGCGGGCCAGCGGCTTCGGCTGGGCATCGTCGTTCAGCCGGGTGCTGACCGGCTTCGCCCCGCTGCTGTTCGGCTCGGTCATGTGGCCACTGCTGGGGCTGCCGCTCACCTTCGCCGTGCTCGCCCTGGCCGTCGTGGGGTCCGTCGTGTGGACGGCGGTCGCGGCCCCCGAGACCAAGGGACGAGCGCTCGACGACGACGCCGAGGACATCGCCGAGGGCCCTTCGGGACCCGAGCGGGTCGACGTCCCGGTACCGGCACCCGGTCGGGCGGTGCGCTGAGGGCTCGCCCGCCCGATCGGGCCCACCTGCCCGTCAGACTCCGTACGACAGGAGAAACATGAAGCCCGCTCCCTTCCGCTACCACCGGGCGCGCGACGTCGAAGGCGCCACGAGGCTCCTCGCCGAGTTGGGCGACGAAGCCAAGGTCATCGCCGGAGGACAGAGCCTGGTCGCGATGATGAACTTCCGACTGGCCCGGCCGGCACACCTGGTCGACATCGGCGGCCTGCGTGAGCTCGACCATCTGGGCGTCGGCGCCGACGGCGGGCTGCGCATCGGGGCACTCACCACCCACCACACGGTGGAGATCGCCCCGCCGCACAGGCTGGGGGCAGGCTTCGACGTCGTCCGTGACGCCATGGCGTGGATCGGCCATCTGCCGATCCGTACCCGCGGCACGGTCGGCGGCAGCATCGCACACGGCGACTCCACCGCCGAGTGGTGTCTGCTCGCCGTCCTGCTGGACGCCGAGATCGTGGTCCGGAGTCCGCGCGGTCCGCGTCGCATCCCGGCCGGAGAGTTCTTCTTCGGCTACTACACGACCGCCCTGGATCCCGACGAGATCCTCGTCGAGATCGTCTTCCCGCGCCCCGCACCCCGCGCGGCGCTCACCGAATTCGCCGAGCGCCGCGGTGACTTCGCCATCGTGGCAGCCGCCGTGGACCTGGACGCCGACGGATCCGCCGTCCGCGGCGGCCGGGTGGCCCTCGGCGGTGTCGCCGCGATGCCGGTACGGGTCCCCGAGGCGGAGGCGGTGCTGGCCGCCGGCGGCTCCTTCCGGGACTGCGCCGAAGCGGCGGCGGCCGCGGTGGACCCGCCGGGTGACGCCAACGGCAGTACGCAGTACCGCAGACACCTCATCCGCACTCTGGTCGAACGCGCCTGTGAGGAGGCGATGTCCCGATGAAGTCCACCCAGGACGACCGTCTGGTCGGCAGGTCGGTGGCGCGCCGCGAGGATCCTCGGCTGCTGACCGGGCGAGGCCGTTTCGTCGACGACATCGAGCTGCCCGGCATGCTGCACGCGCAGTTCGTCCGCAGCACGGTCGCCCACGGCGTGATCACCGACGTCGACCTCACCGACGTGCGCCGAGTGCCCGGCGTCGTCGCCGCGTACACCGCCGCCGACCTGGAGATGGGTGACATCACGGCCCAACTAGGGCGCCCGCTCTCGGAGTTCGTACCCACCGCCATGCCGGTCCTCGCCCGCGACCGGGTCCGCTACGTCGGCGAGCCCATCGCCGTGGTCGTCGCCCGCGACCCGTACACGGCCGAAGACGGCCTGGAGGCGGCCAAGGTCACCTACGAGTCCCTCCCGCCCATCACCTGCGAGGAACAGGCCCTCGCACCCGGCGCCGCCCTGGTCCACGACGAGGCCGCGCACAACACCCTCGTCGACGTCTCCCTGTTCGCCACCGAGGGCATCGACGACGTCTTCGACAGCGCGCCCTGCGTGGTGCGGGTGGAGACGAGGACCGGCCGGCAGAACGCGCTGCCGCTGGAGACCCGCGGTGCGGTGGCGCACTGGGACGACCGGGAGGAACAGCTCGTCCTGCACACCTGCACGCAGGTCCCGCACCAGGTGCGCACCGTCGCCTCGCGCTGCCTGCGGCTCGACGAGCGCGCGGTGCGGGTGATCGTCCCGGACATGGGCGGCGGCTTCGGGCTCAAGTGCGCGGTCGGCCGTGAGGAGATCGCCACCGCGGCGGCGGCACGAAGGCTCGGGCGGCCCGTGAAGTGGATCGAGGACCGCAAGGACGCCCTGTCCGCGTCCTTCCTCGCCCGCGAACAGCACTACACCGCACGCGCCGCCTTCGACGCCGACGGCCGGATCCTCGGACTCGACGCGGACGTCGTCTGCGACATGGGCGCCTACTCCTGCTACCCCTTCACGGCCGGCATCGAGCCGCTGATGGCCTCCGCCGAGATGCCCGGCGTCTACAAGGTCCCCGCCTACCGCGTGCGCGGCCGGGCCGTCACCACCAACAAGGCGCCCACCGCCCCCTACCGGGGCGTGAGCCGTCCGCAGTACGTGATGGTCGCCGAGAGGCTCATGGAACGCGCCGCACGCGAACTGGGCCTCGACCCATTGGAGATCCGGCGCCGGAACATCATCACGGAGTTCCCCTACACCGGCGTCAACGGCATCACCTACGACCCCGGCTCGTACCTCGAATCCCTCGACCTGTGCGAACAGGCGCTGAAGGAGGCCGGCTGGTACGAGCGGCAGGCCGCGGCGCGAGCCGAGGGACGCCACGTCGGGATCGGCTTCAGCTGCTTCAGCGAACGCACGGGGTACGGTTCGGCCGCCTTCGCCGCGCGCAAGATGGAGGTCGTCCCCGGCTTCGACTTCTCCGAGGTCCGCATGGACACCAGCGGTGCCGTCACCGTCACCACCGGCACCATGAGCCACGGGCAGAGCCACGAGACGACCATGGCGCAGATCGTCGCCGACGCGCTCGGCGTCGACCTCACCAAGGTCAAACTCCATCAGGGCGACACCGACCGCGTCACCTACGGCTGGGGCAGCTTCGCCAGCCGCTCGATCGTCGTCGGCGGCAGCGCCGTGGGGCTGGCGGCGGCGAAGCTCGGCGACAAGCTCCGTGCGATCGCCGCCGCCGAGTGGGGCATCGCGCCGGAAGAGACCGCACTGGACCAGGGCCGGGTCCGCCGGCTCCACGACCCGGACACGACGCTCACGTACGAGCACCTGGCCGACACCGCGTACCTCAAGGCGCACCTGCTGCCCAAGGACATCGAGCCGGGCCTCACCGCCACCGCCGTCTTCGACGTCTTCGACGACGGTACCTTCTCCAACGCCACCCACGGCGTCGTCGTCGAACTGCACGAGGGCACCGGCCAGGTGGAGATCCTCGCGTACGTCTGTGTCGAGGACTGCGGTGTGGCGATCAACCCGCAGGTCGTGGAGGGCCAGTGCCGGGGCGGTATCGCCCAGGGCATCGCGGGCGCGCTGTTCGAGCAGGTGACGTACGACGACCAGGGCGAGCCCTCGGCCACCAGCTTCATGGACTACAAGGTGCCCACCGCCCACGAGATCCCCGACGTCTCCATCCACCACCTGGAGACCCCGTGCGCCTTCACCGAGACGGGCGCCAAGGGCGCGGGGGAGGGCGGCACGATCGGCGCCCCCGCCGCCGTGCTCAACGCCGTCAACGACGCGCTGCGCCCCACCGGCGTCGAGCTGGACAACACGCCCATCACGCCGGAGTCCGTCCACCGCGCCCTGACCTCGGCGGCGCCAGTACCGCCGGCACCAGCACTGGAGCAGACACCATGACCGACACCAGCGGCCTGGGCGACGACGTCCAGCTCCTCACCCTCGATGTCAACGGCACCGCGCACGAAGTGATCACCGCGCCGCGCCGCACCCTGGTGGACGTGCTCCGCCACGACTTGCGGCTGACGGGCACCCACGTCGGCTGCGAGCACGGCATCTGCGGCGCGTGCACCGTGCTCGTCGACGGGCTCCCGGTCCGTGCCTGCCTGATGTTCGCCGCCCAGGCGGAGGGAGCGCGGATCACGACCGTCGAGTCCCTCGCGGACACGGGAAGCGACTCGCCCTGCGACTCCCGCCCCGGCGAACTCGGCGACCTCCAGCGGGCCTTCACCGAGAACCACGGCCTGCAGTGCGGCTTCTGCACCCCCGGCTTCCTCATGCTCGCCGAGGGCTTCCTCGCGGAGCGGCCGGAGGCGACCAAGGAGGAGATCAGGGAGGTCGTCGCCGCCAACCTGTGCCGGTGCACCGGCTACCAGACCATCGTGGAGGCCATCGACGCCTGCGCGACCGCCCGGCGCGCCCAGCGGGCCGCGTGCTCCGAGGAGACTCCGTGCAACTGACCAATTCCGTTCCTGTCAAAGCCGCGCCCGACGCGGTGTTCGCCCTGATCAGCAACGTCCAGCGAGTGGCGTCCTGCATGCCGGGAGCCGCTCTCGAGGGCCGTGACGGCGACGCGTGGCGCGGCGCCGTCAAGGTCAAGGTGGGCCCGATCACCGCCGCATACGCCGGCACCGTGCGCTTCCTGGAGGTCGACGCCGAGAAGCGGCGACTGCGCGTCCACGCCAGCGGCGCCGATGCGCACGGCAGCGGCGACGCCGAGGCCGAGGTGTTTCTGGAGGTGCTCCCGACCCCTGACGGCGCGCGGTTGAACCTCGACACGGACCTGGTGATCCGGGGCAAGATCGCCCAGTTCGGCAAGGGCGCCATCGCCACGGTGTCCGACCGGATCCTCCAGCAGTTCGCGCAGAATCTCGGCAACCTCCTCCTCACCCAGAACGGTACCCAGGGCCCCGCCGCTGCGGCGTCGGCCGAGTCCGCTGCCGCCGCCGTCGTGCCCGCGGCGGCCTCCGCCGAACTCGACGGGCTGTCGCTGATCGCCGGCCCCGTGCTGAAGAAGTACGGTCCGGTCGGGGCAGCCTTCCTGCTCGGGCTGTTCCAGGGGTGGCTCCTGGGCAGGCGTCGATGAGCGCCGGACTCTACGGTGCGAGCACCGACCACACTTACGCGACGGCCGGCTTCGGTTCCCCGGTCCGGCGGGGCAGCCGTCCGGCGATCGTCGTGGTGGACCTGACCCGGGGCTTCACGGAGGACTCGTACCCCTCGGGCACGGACCTCACCGAGGTCGTGTCGGCGACCGCCGGTCTGATCGAGGCGGGGCGTCCCGCCGATGTGCCGGTGATCTTCACCGCCATCGCCTACACCGAGGCCGAGGCGTCCGGAGACTCGATCGCCTGGTTGCGCAAGGCACCGGGTCTGCGGGGGCTCGTCGTGGGCGGCGATGCGGTGGCGGTCGACCCGCGGTTGCCGATGCGGCCCGAACACGACGTGCTGGTGGTGAAGAAGGGCGCCTCCGCGTTCTTCGGAACCAACCTCGCCGGCACTCTGACCGGATTCGGCTGCGACACCGTCGTGGTGTGCGGAGCCACCACCAGCGGCTGCGTCCGCGCCACCGCCGTCGACGCCGTCCAGTCGGGCTTCTCGGTGCTGGTGCCCCGCGCATGCGTGGGAGACCGGGCGCAAGGGCCCGCGGACGCGGCGCTCTTCGACATCCAGGCCAAGTACGGCGACGTCATCAGCCTTGAGGACGCGGTCCGTTACATCAGCTCTCCGTCCGCCCCCGACGTGCGGGCCGGTTCATGAGGAGAAGTCCCGTGCCCCAGCGATCGGTTCTGCAGACCGCGCTCGCCGACCTGGCCGACGTGCCGGCCACCAGCCACTGGGTCCGCTCCGGCGGGATGCGGCTGCACGCGCTCGACTACGGCGGCGATCTGCCTCCGCTGGTCGTCCTGCCCGGCATCACCAGCCCCGCCATCACCATGGACTTCATCGCGCGCGAACTGACCGACCTCGTCAGGCCGGTGGTGCTGGACGTCCGCGGCCGGGGACTGTCCGACGTCGGCGAGGGCTTCGGACTGGAGGAGTACGCCGAGGACACCGAGGCGCTCATCAGCGGCCTGGGGCTCGACAGTCCGCTGCTGTTCGGCCATTCCATGGGCGCGCGCATCGCAGCCGTCGTCGCGGTGCGGGCCAAGGTCGCCGTCCGCGGCGCCGTCCTGGCCGATCCACCGATGAGCGGCCCGGGCCGAGGACCGTACCCCACCAGCCTGGCGGCCTTCCTACGACAGCTGTCCGAGGCCCGTCGTGGTACGGACGCCGACGAGGTGGCCGTCTCCTGGCCCTCGTGGCCACGGCGGGAACAGGAACTGCGGGCGCGCTGGCTGTCCAGCTGCGCCGAGGAGGCCATCGTCGGCACCCACCACGGCTTCGAGCACGAGGACTTCTTCGACTGGTGGCCGCGGGTGCCGTCGCCCGTCGCCATGCTGTACGGGGCCGAGAGCCCCGTCGTCACCGCCGCCGGGGCCGAGGAGGCCGCGCGCGCGAACCCATCGGCCGCCCTGCACGGCATCCCCGGCGCCGGACACATGATCTTCTGGGACACCCCGACGGCCGCCCTCGCGACTCTGCGGACAGCCCTGGGCGCCGTCCTCGCCCGGGCCGGCACCGACCCCCGGGCCGGCACCGAACCCCAGCAGCGTGCGTAAGCGTGGGCGTGTCCGATGCGCGACCATCCTCCGAGGCCGCCGCCCGGGCCCCGGCCGCCCTGACCGCCGCCCCCGGCTACCAGGTGCGCCGCCTCTACCAGGCGTACCTCGCCGTGTGGCTGCGCGAGGTCGACCCCGTGCTCACCGGCCCACAGTTCGCCGTGCTCCAGACCGTCCAGGAATGCCCCGGACGCGACCAGCGATCCCTGGCCGCCGCCGTGGCGCTGGACACCTCGACGATGGCGGACGTGGCCCGGCGGCTGGAAACCCGGCGGCTGATCACGCGCCGCACCGCGGCCGACGACGGCCGCCGCAAACTGCTCTACCTCACGGAGGAAGGCGAGCACCTCCTCCGTGAGGCCGATCACCGGGCACGGGCGCTGGACCGGCGCCTGATGGAGCCGTTCGGCGACACCGAACACCAAACCTTTCTGCACACCCTGACGTCCCTCGCCGACCACTGGGTGGGACTGGCCTCGGGCTCGTAGCCGTCCCGCCGTCGGACCGCCGTACTCGGTCGCTCCCGACGGGGGAGAGGCGCCGGCCCACATCGCAACCGGAGGACCGAACCCATGACGGACCATCACATCGGCATGATCGTGCCCAGCTCCAACCTGACCATGGAGACCGAACTCCCGCGGATGCTGAGCGCCCGCGAGGCCGTCGAGCCCGACGACCGATTCGTGTTCCACAGCAGCCGGATGCGCATGAAGCACGTCACCCCCGAGGAACTGCGCGGGATGAACGCGCAGACCCAGCGCGCCGCACTCGAACTGGCCGACGCCCGGCCCGACGTCGTCGCCACCGCCTGTCTGGTCGCCATCATGGCCCAGGGCCCGGGCCACCACTGCGTGGCAGAGGACGAGATCACCTCCGTGCTGCGCTCCGAAGGCGCCGAGGCTCCGGTGGTCTCCAGCGCCGGCGCCCTGCTCAGCGGCATCGGGGCCCTCGGTGCCCGGCGCGTCGCCATCATCACGCCGTACATGAAGGGACTCACCGCCCAGGTCGTCGACTACATCGAGGACGCCGGCATCGAGGTGGTCGACGCCCTCAGCCTCGAAGTGCCCGACAACCTGGCGGTCGCCCGACTCGACCCGGCCGATCTGCGCGAGCACTGGCGGCGTCTCGACCTGAGCCGGGCCGACGCCCTGGTGCTGTCGGCGTGCGTGCAGATGCCGTCCCTCGCGTCGATCCAGCCGGTCGAGGACGAAGCGGGGCTGCCCGTGCTGTCGGCGGCCACGTCGACGGCGTTCCGCATCCTGACGGAGCTCGGCCTGCCCCCTGTCGTGCCGAACGCCGGAAGCCTGCTCGGCGGGCGGGTCGCAGCAGCCCGGCCGTGAGCCGCGGGCACAGGTGCTCGGCGGGTACGAGAGGAGTGGCTCATGCGTGACGTGATGGACCCGCTGCTGTCCTGGTGGGCCGAGGGCAGGGCATCGGCGCTGGCCACGGTCGTGGCCACGCATGCCTCGGCGCCCCGCCGGCCCGGTGCCTCGATGCTGGTGGGCCCCGGGGGCGAGGCCGTCGGCAGCGTCTCGGGCGGCTGTGTCGAGAGCGCCGTCTACGAGTCGGGCCAGGAGGCGCTCGCCGGGGCGCCGCCGGTGCTCCAGCGGTACGGCGTGTCCGACGGCGACGCCTTCGCGGCGGCCCTGGCGCGTACGGGATCGCTCCTCGGCTACCGGGTCACTGTGTGCGACGCGCGCCCGGTGTTCGCCACCGCGGCCCGGTTCCCCGGCGCGCACGAGGTCGTCGTGGCGTGGCCGCACCGCTATCTCCGGGCCGAGGCGGAAGCCGGGCGGATCGACTCGAGGACCGCGCTCTGCGTGCTGACCCATGACCACAAGTTCGACGTCCCGCTGCTCGAGGTCGCGCTGCGCCTGCCCGACGTCGGATACATCGGGGCGATGGGCTCCCGGCGCACCCACCAGGACAGATGGAACCGGCTGACGGCGGCAGGGCTGACCGAGGCCGAACTGAAGCGGCTGTCCAGCCCGATCGGCCTGGACCTCGGCGCCCGGACCCCGGAGGAGACCGCCGTGTCCATCGCGGCCGAGATCATCGCGCTGAAGGGAGGAGGCAGCGGCCTCCCGCTGACCGACCGTCCCGGCGCGATCCATCCCGATGCGGGTCTCTGACCGCGCCGGTGCTCGCATGCGTCGACGCCGCGACGACCGCCGCGATGCCGTCACCCACTCTCGCTCGGCGTCGACCGTGCGTGCTTAAGTAGGCCCCATGGCCGACCAGACCCCGCCCGCCGAGACCGCCCCGGAGATTCCCGCTGCTCTGACAGCCGCCCCCGGCTATCAGGTCCGCCGCCTCTACCAGGCGTATCTCGCGGTGTGGGCGCGCGAGGTGGATCCGGTGCTGACGGGCCCCCAGTTCGCGGTGCTGCAGACCGTGGAAGCCAATCCCGGCCGGGACCAGCGCTCGATGGCCGCCGCCGTCTCCCTGGACACGTCCACCATGGCCGACGTGGCCCGCAGGCTGGAGAACCGTGGCCTGCTCGCCCGCCGCACCGCGGCCTCCGACGGCCGCCGCAAACTGCTCTACCTCACCGACGCCGGCCGCGAGACCCTCCGCGAGGCCAACGACCGGACCCGGTCGCTCGACAAGATCCTCCTGGAGTCCTTCCGCGAGGCGGAGCGCGAACCGCTCGTCGCCACGCTCCAGGCGCTCGCCGACCACTGGGAGGGTCTGGCGGAGGGCTCGTAGCCCGCACCGGAACGCGATGTCGTACCCGTGGCCCGGCGCTGTGGGCCCACCTCGCCGTCACGGCCCTCCCGCGCGTCCGTCGCCTCAGCGGACCGGTGGTGTCGCGCGGCCGTAGCGGTCCGCGAGCCGGCGCAGGTGGCTGACCAGTTCCGCGGGCTCGGTGACCTCGAAGTCGAAGTCGAGCATGCCCAGGTGGAGCGCGAGGGTCTCTACGGTGTCGGCACCGGTGACCAGGACGCAGGTGTCGGCGTCGATCGCCTCGACCGTGCCGACCGCGGGGTTGATCTGTTCGACCACAGCCGCCGCCGGGGCGTGGACGGTCACCCGTGCGTGGTAGCGCCAGGCGGCGCCGGACACGCGTCGGGAGACGTACGCCGCGATGTCGCCGCCGGGCGGTTCGCGAGGGGCGAAGCGCGGTCCGTTCGGCATGCGGGGCCGGATCCGGTCGACCCTGAAGGTCCGCCAGTCCTCGCGCTCGACGTCCCACGCCACCAGGTACCAGCGCTGTCCCCAGTTCACTGCCCGATACGGCTCCACGATGCGGCGGCTGGGCTGTCCGGCGTGGTCCAGGTAGTCGAAGCGCAGCCGTTCCTGGTCGCGGCAGGCGGAGACGAGCGTCGTCAGTACGTCCGCGGAGACGGCCGGGGCCGGACGGTCGGCCGGCACGGCCACGGTGTACGCCTGGAGTGTCCGCACCCGTCGGCGCAGCCGTGAGGGCAGCACCTGCTCGACCTTGGCCAGTGCCTGGAGCGAGGTCTCCGCGGTGCCGGGGACGGCGCCCTGGGCGGCGATGCGCAGCGCGATCGTCACCGCGACGGCCTCCTCGTCGTCGAGGAGCAGCGGGGGCATCGCCGCCCCGGCGCCGAGCCGGTAGCCGCCGGTGGTTCCGCGTGTGGCGTCCACGGGATAGCCGAGTTCGCGCAGCCGGTCGATGTCGTTGCGGATGGTTCGGCCGCTCACACCCAGGCGCTCCGCCAGTTCGGATCCCGGCCAGGCTCGCGGGGTTTGCAGCAGGGAGAGCAGACGCAGCAGACGCGCGGAAGTGTCGAGCATGAATCCAAGCCTGAGATGTCATTAGGAAGGCAGCGTGCCTATATGGCGAATACTGTCTTACCCATGGAGACCAGCAGCAACACCGACGCCCGGATCCACCCGTACCGCATCGACATCGCGCAGGAGGAGCTCGACGATCTGCGCGACCGGCTGGCGCGTACGCGCTGGGGCAGTGAGATCCCCGGCGCCGGCTGGAGCCGGGGTGTGCCCACGGACTACCTCAAGGCTCTGGCCGCGTACTGGGCCGACGGCTTCGACTGGCGCAAGGCGGAGGCGGAGCTCAACGAGTTTCCCCAGTTCATCACCGAGATCGACGGCCAGAACATCCATTTCCTGCACGTCCGTTCGCGGAACGAGGCGGCCGTCCCGCTGCTGCTGGTGCACGACTGGCCCTGCTCGTTCATGCAGTTCGTCGATGTCATCCGACCGTTGACGCAGGACTTCCATGTCATCGTGACCTCGACTCCCGGCACCGGCTTCTCCGGTCCGCTCGGTGAGGCCGGCTGGAACACCGGCCGCATCGCGGGCGCGTTCGTGGAGCTCATGAGCCGGCTCGGTTACGACTCCTACGGCGTTCAGGGCACGGGCGGCGGCGCCTGGATCGCCGCCGAGATGGGGCGTCAGGCACCGGACGAGGTCGTGGGCATCCACGTCAACGGTCTGATCACCTTCCCCTCCGGGGACCCCGCCGAGTTCGAGGGGCTGACCGGGTCCGAGCAGGAGCGACTGGCCCGGCTGGAGGACTTCCAGCAGGACAAGATGGGCTTCAACGCCATCCAGTCCACCCGCCCGCAGACCCTGTCCTACGGTCTGCACGACTCGCCGGTCGGCCAACTCGCGTGGATCGTGGAGAAGTTCAAGGAGTGGACGGACCCTGCCGCTGAGCTTCCCGAGGACGCCGTGGGTCGCGACCGTCTGCTGACGAACGTCAGCGTCTACTGGTTCAGCGGTACGGCCGGCTCCTCGGCGAACCTCTACTACGAAGCGGGCCACGACGCGAGCGCCTGGGCCCCGAAGCCGCGCGGCACCGTCCCGACCGGCGTGGCCGTCGCCCTGGGCACGGATGTCGCCATCCGCCGCTTCGCCGAGCGGGATCACCACATCACTCACTGGAGCGAGCTGGAGCGCGGAGGCAACTTCCTCGCGCTGGAGCAGCCGGAGGAGTTCGTCACCGACGTCCGCGCCTTCTTCGCCGGACTCGGGGCCTGACACGCGCGGTCGGCGCCGCGTGAATGTCCGGACAGTGGGGGGGGGGGGCGCCCCCGGGGCGGGGGCGCGGGGTCGCGGCGCGCGGCGCCGGCGGGGGGGGGGGCGGCGCGCCCCCCCACAGCGGGGCGGGGGGGCGGGGGGGT